>CAZWNY010000001.1:0-3753 GCA_964635575.1 uncultured Kordia sp.
GTGTATTTAAAAACACTTAAGCTGTTTATTGTATTTGTAATATCTACCTTTAATTCGTTTTCTCGTTTTTGTTCTAAGGAATCAATTACATTTCTTAATTGACTAACTTTAAGCATTTTGTGGGATACTTTTTCGTTTTCTTTGTCTAGATCTACATCATTAAGTTTAGACAAGTCTATATTCATAGTGTGTTTTTTAAAAGCACTTTTTGCATGTAGGTTTCGATTTCGTTTTTTAGGGTCTTTACTAAAAATATCATTGTAATAATTTCCATTATATAGTATTAACTGTAAAATGTTCGATTCTCCTGCTGAAACTAAATCACCACTTTCGGCCTTAATAACCGTCATGTTTTTTCCGTAATTATCGGTAATTTTGTTTCGTTTTATTTGATGCAGTATTACACCTTCTAAATGATTTTTGTTTTCGCCCGATTTTTTATCGACTTTAATATTTATGTTTCCAATGGTATTAAATTGTCCTTCTGCAATTGCCATTGCGGGTGTTAATTTGGCTATATTTATGCGTAAATTCATGGATTGGTATGCGCCCCACGGAACTACATTGTTGGCGAAAAAGAAGGTTGTAATGCTTAAAAAGAAGATAAAAATAGATAATCCTCTCATGGCGCGCTGTAAGGATATGCCTGCGGACTTCATTGCTGCAAACTCATAGTTTTCGGAAAAATCACCAAAAACCATTATTGAGGTTAGTAAAATGGTAAGTGGTAATATTAAAGGTACTAAGGTTGGTAATAGGTATACTAAAAATTTACCTACAATTATTAAATCTAAGTCTTTGCCTGCTAAATCTTTTACAAATTGCCAAACGGATTGTAAAATAAAAATAAAAATAAGTATAAAGAAGATACTTAAAAATGTTTTTAAGAATGTTTTTAATATATATTTATCTAATATTTTCACTACTAATATTCAAAAAAATTACTAAAAAATAAGAACGAAATGTAATTATTTCGTTCTTATTTTAGATTTGTTTAGGGTTTATTATTCGTTAAAATAATAATCAGTATATTTTGATTTGTCAAAGATAAATAAACTTTCTGATAAAGGTTGGTTTGTTTTGAAACTATTAACAGTTAATGTAGTTGCTGATCCGTTTTCACCTGTTTCTATTAAGTTGTATATGTTTTTTGTGTATACATCTATTCCTAGAAGTATGTGTTTAATGCCCGACTTACTGTCAATAGGTATCAATTTTATATATTGTATTTGACGTCCTTTTATTGGTAATTTTTTGCCCCAAATATATCGGTATCCTTCTTTGTAAAAGGTTAGCATTTTTGAGGGCGTTACACTTCCTTGATCTTCTTGGTTTGCATTGCTAATGGTTACTTCTTCGTCTTCAGGACTAATTGTATATAATTTTTTTCCGTCATACAAACGTGTTATGCCTAACATGTTTAATTTATATTTTTCTCCTGCTAAAATTACATCTCCTTTTGTGGTTTGCGATATGTTTTCTTCTTCGTTTCGCAAACTATATTTAAAGGATATGGATATGTTTTTATAGGTTTTTACTTTATTGGATACTTCATTTAGGTATTGCTCTGCTTTTTTTGAATTTTGAGAAAATCCAACGGTTGTTAATAGTAGTATTAAACTGAGTGTAATGTAGTTTTTCATAATTTTATTTACTTTCGTTTTCAAAAAATTGATCTAACGTTGTTAAATCGGGTATTAGTACTTGTCTTGCTTTACTGCCTTCAAATCCTCCTACAACACCAGCTGCTTCTAATTGGTCTATTATTCTTCCAGCTCTGTTGTATCCTAGTTTTAGTTTTCGTTGTAATAAGGATGTTGATCCTTGTTGTGCGGTTACTAAAACTTCTGCTGCTTGACGGAATAGTTTGTCGCGTTCATTTATATTATTATCAATAGTTGTGCCACCTTCTTCTCCTGCGTATTCGGGCAATAAAAATGCTTCAGGATATGCTTTTTGCGCGCCAATAAAGTCGGTAATTTTTTCTACTTCGGGTGTATCTACAAAGGCACATTGCACTCTAATTATTTCGTTTCCTTGTGTGTATAGCATGTCTCCTCTACCAATTAATTGGTTGGCTCCTCCGGTGTCTAAGATGGTTTTAGAGTCTATTCCTGTCATTACTCTAAAAGCTACACGTGCTGGAAAGTTGGCTTTTATCATTCCTGTAATTACGTTTACTGACGGGCGTTGAGTTGCAATTATTAGGTGTATTCCTATCGCACGTGCTAATTGCGCTAAACGTGCAATTGGCACTTCCACTTCTTTACCTGCGGTCATTATTAAATCGGCAAATTCATCGACTACTAAAACGATATAGGGTAAAAATTTATGTCCGTCATTTGGGTTTAATTTACGGGCTTTAAATTTTTTGTTATACTCTATAATGTTTCTGCAAAATGCGTTTTTAAGCATTTCATAGCGATTATCCATTTCTATACACAAGGAGTTTAATGTGTTTATTACTTTGGTGTTGTCTGTAATTATGGCTTCTGAGCTATCTGGTAATTTTGCTAAATAATGACGTTCTATTTTATTAAATAAAGTAAGTTCTACTTTTTTAGGATCTACTAATACAAATTTTACTTCTGCGGGGTGTTTTTTATATAATAAGGATGTTAATACACAGTTTAATCCAACGGATTTACCTTGTCCTGTTGCTCCTGCCATTAATAAATGTGGCATTTTTGCTAGGTCTACTACCATAGTTTCGTTACTAATGGTTTTTCCAAATGCTATTGGAAGTTCCATTTCGGCTTCTTGAAACTTTTTTGATGCAATTGCAGAACGCATCGAAACCATTTTTGGATTTTTATTTGGCACTTCAATACCGACCGTTCCTTTGCCAGGAATTGGTGCAATAATACGAATACCAAGTGCAGATAGAGATAAGGCAATATCATCTTCTAAGCTTTTAATTTTAGAGATGCGTACTCCTGCTACGGGTATTATTTCATATAAAGTTACTGTTGGTCCAACGGTTGCTTTTATGTCGGCAATTTCTATTTTATAGTTTCTTAGTGTGGTTACAATTTGGTTTTTGTTGTTTTCTAATTCTTCTTGATTTATGGTTATTCCTTGACTTTTAGTATAATCTTTTAATAAGTCGATTGTTGGGAATTTAAAACCGCTTAACTCTAAACGTGGGTCAAATTCTCCGTTTTCTTTTACTAATTTATCGGCTAAATTTTCGGTTAATTCCTCTTCTTCTTCGGAAACCTCAACCTTCATTTCTAAACCTTCTCCTTTTTGTGGAATTATAATTTCTTTTTTAATAGGTGGTGTTTTTTCTTCTTCTCTATTTGTGTTTAAATTATTATTGCTAACAAAATCATTAATTACCGTTTGATCATCTTCAATTTTTAAAGCTGTTTCTTTTTTAAAATTAGTTGTAAATTCTTTTGAAATTTCTGTTTTTGTTGAATTAAAATAGGTTTTTATTTTTTCTGGAGATAGTTTAAAGCGAGATACGAGATACGTAATTAAAAAGAAAAACAATAAAAGTGCAGTGCCGATTTTACCTAAATAGGCTTGTAAAAAGCTATTCATTTCAAAACCGATAGTTCCACTAATAATATCAGTGTTGAAAAATCCTAAAAAAATAGATGTCCATATCATTACTAATAACCCCCAAAACCAACGTTTTTTTAAGGCTGTTAATTTAGTTTCTAATAGATGATGTAGTCCTGTAATTAGGGTTAAAAAGGAAAATATTAATGCCGAAATGCCAAATCCTTTATAAATAAAAAAATG
>CAZWNY010000001.1:3853-51188 GCA_964635575.1 uncultured Kordia sp.
AATTTTTTCATTTTAAAAAATTATTTATTTTTTAATTGTTTTATTTTAATGTTTAATGCAGCAAATAGTAAGGTGGTAAACGGACTTAACCAGTTAAATATTGCATACACAAAATAATCGGCAACACTAACCCCTAAAACGCTAGATTGATAAGCTCCGCAGGTATTCCATGGAATTAATGCGGATGTTACTGTTCCAGAATCCTCTAGGGTTCTGCTTAAGTTTTCGGGTGCTAAGCCTTTGTTTTCGTATGCTTTTTTAAACATTTTACCAGGTATTACAATTGCTAAATATTGGTCTGAAGCTATTGCGTTTAAACCTAAACAGCTTAAAACAGTACTTGCAAAAAGTCCAAAAACACTTGAAGCAAAATTTAATAATACTTTCGTAATTTTTTCCAAAGCGCCAATAGCGTCCATTATTCCGCCAAAAACCATTGCGCTAATAATTAAATAGATAGTCCAAAGCATACTTTTCATTCCTCCAGCATTGTACAGTCTTTCTAATTTAGGATTATCGGTTGGTAATTTGGTGTCTAAAAAAATAGCACTAAATATTGAGTTAAAATTTGATGACGACATATTTCCTAATAATTTTTCTTGAAAAATAAATGCAAAAACAACAGCGACTAAAACGCCTGCCGACAATGCAATTAAGGGTTTTGTTTTTAATAAAATTAAGCCAATTACGGTTAATGGAACAATAAATAGGTAAGGTGTAATGTAAAATGTTTCGGTTAATGTAGTTAACAATTGTGTAACTTCATTTGTGCTGTTAGTCGATTTTATATCTATATTTAAACTAATTATTCCGAAAACAATTAATGTAATTATAATAGTTGGTACTGTGGTTATTGCCATATATTTAATGTGCGAATATAAATCGGTTCCTGCCATTACTGGTGCTAAATTGGTGGTGTCACTTAAAGGTGACATTTTATCACCAAAATAAGCTCCTGAAATTACAGCTCCTGCAATCATTCCTGATGAAATTCCAAATGCTGATCCAATGCCAATTAAAGCAATCCCAACCGTTGCCGAAGTTGTCCAAGAGCTTCCTGTTGCTAAAGAAACAATAATAGAAATTACAACCGATAATGGTAAAAATACTTCAGGGTTTATAATTTGTAACCCATAATAAACCATTGCAGGTATTACGCCACTAACTTTCCAAGTTCCTGCCAATGCACCAACTAAAAATAAAATAAGTATAGGCGTAAAAACACTTTTCCAGTTTTCCCAAACTTCAGAAATCATATGGTTAAAGCTAACCCTGTTAAATAAGCCAACAACTGTCGCAACAATACCTGCCAATAGTAATATGAGATGGTTGGTGTATTCGCCCATTAACTTTCCATCTGCATATTTAATATTGTAGCCTAAAAAGAGCATTAAAAATAAAACAGGAATTAATGCTTCCCATATATTTAACGCTGTGTTGTTTATGATATGCTGCTTTTCAATTTCAATTTTAGAAAAATTATCGATGTTTTTCATAGGTATTTGTTTTGATGTGTAATGTTACGATTTTGTTAGCAACCTTGCAAGTAGATTTTTGTCTATCTTTGAATAATAAATATATTTAAAATGTTAGCAAAAAAATTACAACACAAACATATTATATTAGCTTCAAGCTCTCCTAGAAGGCAACAGTTTTTTAAAGAGTTAGGATTGCCTTTTGAAATCAGATTAAAACCTGTTGATGAAATATATCCCCCCAAGTTACGTCATTTTGAAATTAGTGATTATTTAGCACAATTAAAATCATTACCTTTTGAAAAAGAACTGAAAGAAAACGATATTTTAGTAACCAGCGATACTATTGTATGGTTAAATAATGAAGCGTTAGGAAAACCGAAAAATGAAAAAGATGCGTTTTTAATGCTTCAAAAATTAAGTAATACTACGCATGAAGTAATTACATCGGTATGTTTTAAAACTACAACACAACAAAAAACAGTTGCTTCGGTTACTAAGGTTACTTTTAAAACGTTAACTGATGCTGAAATTAATTATTATATAAAAAACTACAAACCTTTTGATAAGGCAGGAAGTTATGGTATACAAGAATGGATTGGTAATATTGGTGTTACTAAAATAGAAGGTGCATACAGTACAGTTGTTGGTTTGCCTGTTTATGTAGTTTATAAGGAGTTACTTGCTCTTGTTTAAGTTAAGAATAATTGTTTAACATAAAGCTGTTAATAGCTTTGTGAATAAGTAAAGTTAAAATAGTTAAAAAATAACCTAGAAAACACTACTTTTAATTAATTAAAAAACACTAAAAAAGTATGCCGTTTAACAACCCAGACGAACCTCGCTTAGCAATTAGCAAATTTGAAAAAATGCTAAAAACTAATAATGTCTTATTTTTTGACGCTATGGAGTTTGAACGTATTGTTGAACATTATTTAGAAATATCTAAAGTAAGTTTAGCTAAAAAAGCAATACAAATTGGGTTAGAACAACATCCAAACACCATTGCTTTAATGCTTTTTAAAGCAGAGTTGTATGTTTTTGAAAACAAACTAAGTACTGCGGATGAGTTACTAAATAAACTATATTATTTAGATCCAAATAATGATGAGCTGTACATACAAAAAGCAAATGTGCAGTCAAAGCAAAACTTACATTTAGAAGCTGTAGATACTTTAAAAATAGCATTAAAATTAACAGAAGATAAAGCAGATGTACATGGGCTTTTAGGAATGGAATATTTGTTTTTAGAAGATTTTGAGAACGCAAAAAAATGTTATCAACTCTGTTTAGAGGAAGATAATTTAGACTATGCAGCATTGTACAATATTATTTATTGTTTCGATTTTTTAGAACAACACCAAGAAGCTATTCAGTTTTTAACCCGTTTTTTAGATGATAATCCGTACTCAGAAGTTGGTTGGCATCAATTAGGTAAACAATATTTGGCAGTTAAAAAATTTAAAAAAGCACTAACTGCATTCGATTTTTCTATAATTTCTGACGATACTTTTATAGGCGCTTATTTTGAAAAAGGAAAAGTTTTAGAAAAATTAACACGTTATAAGGAAGCGATAGAAAATTATTTATTGACCATACAATTAGACGACCCAACTTCCTTTGCTTATTTACGAATAGGTAAATGCTATGAGAAATTAAATAATTATGAAATGGCGGTGCAGTATTATTACAAAACGGTACATGAAGACCCTTTGTTAGACAAAGGTTGGAAGGCTATTACGGATTATTACTACAAACAAAAAAATTATCAGAAAGCGTTGTTTTACACCAATAAGGCTATTGCTATTGATGGATTAAATATTTCGTATTGGAAGCGTTATGCGCAAATTAATTTTAAATTAAATTTTTTAGAAGAAGCTGAAAACGGTTATCAAAAAATTATTGAATTAGGTAATTACGAATTAGAATATTGGCTAAAAAGAAGCGATTTGTTATTACAACTAGGTGAAATTGAAATAGCTATACAAAATTTACTAAAAGGTTTGGAGTTTTGCCCAGAAAGCGCCGAAATTGAATTTAGGTTAGCAGGCTTATATTACTTGAAAAATGAACCTCAACAAGGGCAATACCATTTAATAAACGCATTGCAAAAAGAAAAAGAATATGTGCTAATTTTAGAGGAACTTTTTACGAGTGTATATAACCGAAAATCGGTACAAAAAATTATTAGCAAATATTTATAAAAAAATTACTTGAGTAGTTAAATTTAATTATTCCTTTCATAGGGAAATTAAATACTAAGTTTTTTACATGTTTTTCGATTCCGTCTAGAGTATATTTTAGATTAAAATATTTTTCTATAGCTTAAATGTATTTAAAAAAAAACGCTTTCCTTTATTAATACGTAAGTTAAAGGCTAGATGTTATGTTAAAATCAACAAGGTAAGAGTCTGTTTATTTGGGTTCTACAGGTCGGTTTGGGTTTTCTGGAGCTTCTCCTTTACGTATTCTATCTTCTTGTTTGTAAAATTCGTAGCCATCCCAAATGATTGTAATAGCGGTAACACCAATAATAGCCGATAGTAGTTGGTTTTCTATAAATAAAGTCCAAAAAAATAGTCCTACACCTACAAAGTAAACATATTTTCCGGGTTTTGTTCCGTATAAATAATTAAATTTTCTTACAAATTCATGTCCAATTGCTACAGTAATAAACACGGTAGCGGCTAAAATAACTCCAGTATAATCATTGATTTCCATATTATTATTATTATTTAGATATTAAAAAACTTTTCTTTAATTTGTCACAAATTTTATTAGGGTGTTTAGGGTGTTTTTTATTTGCTCGTTCCTCTTGTTCATCCATTTCAGTAACACCCCAAATTATAGATCCCGAAAATATTCCTACTGCGCTAGAAATTATAAAATTCGAATATAATATTGTAGATAACATTAATAATATTCCGAGTATTAATACAATTTTTTTAACACATGCTCCTACGTAATATTCCAATTTAATAACATAAACAAAACCTAAACCAATAGCGAAAAGTGTAAATACTCCTGTAATTATTCCTAAATAATTCATTTAAAATGTGTTTTTTAATTTTATAATTAGTTTGATTTTATTTTTCAAAAAATAATAAAAAAATTCTTTTTGACCCAATAAAACACTATATAAGTACAATATAGTTATCCATATTGGCATCACTAAAAAAATAATAACAAAAAATTTGATTAATAAATTTGTGTCTTTTGTAATGTTTAATACTTGATCGATCCAATGGTGAGCTTTTAATGTTGAAAACCCTGTAAGGGTAAATACACTAAGTATTATAACAACTTGTTTTTTACTTGTTATATTCCATTTTGTTTTATACCTATTCCAAATGGTTGATTTCATACTATTTATTTTTTTAAAAGTGTCTTAGGTTTTGATTAAAAAATTAACAAAACCTAAGGCAACTATTTTGTTTTAATTAGAAGTTAATTGACGAGATCCATCTTCTTGATATGCATATTTTAAATTAATATATCCATGAACACCTAGGTCATTATAAAAACTAATAATTTGTGTTTTTGCATATTTTCCATCGGCAGTTTTAACAACATAAATGTGGTTTGTTGGTGTGTACACTGGTGGTGGTCCGCTATAGGTTATAGCGCCTATAAATACCGGGTTTCCATTTGAATCCATCATGGTTGGAGGGTTTGGTATGTTTAGTTGTTGAATGATTTGAATTGTAGTATCTTCTGTATATCCTGCTTCTGGAGCTTCATTAACACTATTAAAGTCTACTATTCCAGCATTATAAACAGCACTTTCTCCTGCTCCTGAAACTCCTCCGTTTGTTCTAACATTATAACGATTAAAGGCGATATCCCATTCTAAACTTGTTTGATAATTACTATCATTAACTGTAGTAACTTCGGCTCCTGTAGCGAATGAAAAATAAATCCAATCTTCACCGTAACTAGTAATACGACTTAATGTTATTGTTTTGGATGTTATACTTGATGGTGATGGTGGTAGAATTTCGACGTCATCACTATCGCAAGATATTGTAATATTTATAAATAATACGAATGCTAAAAGGCTACTTAGTTTTTTCATTGTTTTAACTGTTTTTGTTGTTTTCATTGTTTTTGTTGTTTTCATTGTTTTCATTGTTTTTGTTGTTTGTAAATAATTTATTCATGTTTAATTTTAATCCTATAAAATAACTTCTACCATTTGAGATAGAAGTATTGAAAGTAACTACTTCTGGTGTGAAATTAAAAAGGTTATTTGCGCCTATAGTTACATCTATGTTTTTTATTTTTTGATAAACGCTAAGTCTCCAAATGCTATAATCTTCATAATGAACGCTATATTCAGCCTCAACAAGTTCTCCTCTGTGTGTTATGGTGTCTTTTAAAAACGCTTCTTTTGTGCCTGTATATTTTCCGTCTAATGAAACTGTTAATGCATAATTTTCTTTTTTATAATTATATCCGACTTGCACACTTCCTGTGTGTGGACTCAAAGTAGAAAGTCTAAAACCTTCTCTTTTGTTTTCTTTTATATAGGAGTAAGCGATTTTAAAAAACCAAAATTTTGTCGGACGATATTGTAGATTATAATCAACTCCAAAAAGTGAAGCGTTTTCTGTATTTTGGTATTCAAAAGTTGTTTGATTATGATTAAATACACCTTCAATTTTTTCTTTAAATGAATTGTTGTATATACTTACAGAGGTGTTTATTTTAGATTTGGTATATTCTACCGAAGTGGATATATATCTGTTAGTTTCTGGTTGTAGGTTTTCACTTCCTTTAATAATAAATAACCCTAACAAATCCCAGTTACTATATAATTCTTTAATATTTGGAGATCTGTATCCTGATGCAAAATTTGTTCGAATAGTTAATGGGTTGTTTTTATACATTATCGAAAATTTTGGACTGTAATTCATTCCAAAAGTATTGTGTTGTTCTGCTCTTACGCCTAATACAGCATTCCATTTTTCTGAAATCTGATAATCATCTTGTACAAAAGCAACTTTACTAAAAATAGATTTTGTTTCTAGGTTTCTTGATTCATTAAATTGGTCGGATAATAAAGACTCATTTAAAAATTCTACACCAGCTATAATAAAATGGTTTTTGTTTATTTGAAAATGACCATTTAGTTTAGGGTTTGTAAGGATATGTTTATAGTTTTTCTCTTTTGTATTTAGTTTTTCAAAAAAAAAATATTTATTGTAAACATCATTATGCCAACTGATATCAACTTTTGTTTTTGAATTTATTTCATAAAAACTACGAACGGTATAATTAAAAGCATCGGTTCTTTCTCTTCTATTATCGGAATAATTAAAATCAAAATTATCATGCAGATAATAACTAGCTTGTGTTTTAATATTTATTTTATCATTTACATTATAATTTAAAGATTGCGTTATTGTATAGTCTTTAATACCATTTACTTCTGTTGGATAAAATTCAATAGGTTTATTTATTATAGTATCTAATTTTTTATAAACTCCAGGTATAGAGTCTTTACCAAATACTTGGTATGCATCTTTAGTTTTGTAATTAAAATTAGTTTTACTAGTCCATTTTCCTAAATTAAATCCTACTGTATAGTTTTGTGTTAAATTGAGTTTGTCTAAGTTTTTTTTAGATTTGTAAAAATCATCTGTTTTTTTAATATCATTATAGTTTTTTTCAGAATAGCTAGTGAATTGGGAAGATGCGTTTGCGTAAAATTTCTTTTTAGATTTTTTAGTTATAATGTTTATGACTGCACCCATTGCTTGTGAACCATATAATGCAGACGAAGCGCCTTTTACAATTTCTATCCGTTCTACCTCTTGGCTATTTAATCTTGAATAATCAATATTACCTCTTGACTCTCCTGCTAATCGTTCTCCATCAATTAAAATAAGTATGTTTACAGGTTTTAAACCTTGAAAATTAAGATTTGCACCATAACCGTGTTGCTGAATTTCAATACTTGGAATATCTATTTCTAACACATCCATTACATTTTGAAAACCACGAGAATTTATTTGTTCAGAGGTTATAACTTGTGTGAGTATTGGAGTGTTTTTTAAGGATTTTTCAGTTTTAGTTGCCGTTACAACCACTTGGTCCATTTGAAAAAGGTCTGTTTTTAAAAATATTGTTTTACTTATATTTGGTAAAATAACATCATTTATAGAAGCATATCCAACATGTGATATTGTCAACATACTTTTAGAAGTTACTAAATTTGGGGTTTCTCCAGTTATATTGGTAAATGAATGTTGTTTTTTATTAGTGCTTATATTTGTGAAAATAATATTAACTTCGGATAACACTTCTTTTGTATCAAAGTCTTTTACGGAAATTGTACCTGATTGAGCAAATACATTTACCGTAATTAAAGAAATGAAATAAATTAGTGTTTTTTTTGTTTGCAAAGGGTTATTAATTTTCAATATTATTGTAATTATTTTGCAAATCTATTGGTATAACAATAATAATAATAACGATAAAAATATTATAAATAACGATTGTTAAACACAAATTCAATTTAGAACCATTCTACGTAGTGGGTTTAAAACAATGATAAAAATCACATGGTTTATGTAGAAATATTTTATAAAGGCAATAAGTAATTTTTGTAGTTTACAAAACAGATTGTTTATTAGTAGATGTCTATTTTGTTTTAAAGTCAAGTTTCATAGGTACAGAAACTTGACTAGGTAAGGTTTAGTTTTATGTTTTTTTGAGGTTAAAAATGAAGCATTCAAGTCTTCTTAAAAATCAACTATTACAATATTTTATTTTGGATTAACTGAAGTAAATTGTTTAATATCATTATCAAATAAGTATAAACCACCTTTGTCATCACCTATCAAATTAATTTTATCTAAAATTGTTCTTGCTTGCGATTCTTCTTCAATTTGTTCTGCTACATACCATTGTAAAAAATTATGAGTTGCATAATCTTTTTCTTGTAGGCTTATGTCTACTAATTCATTAATACTTTTTGAAACAAATATTTCGTGTTCAAATAAAGTTTCAAACATTGCTTTGAATGAGCCAAACTCAATTGCTGGTGCTGTAAGTTCAGATACTTTAGCATGTCCGCCTCTTTCGTTTATATACCTAATTAATTTTAATTCGTGATCTCTTTCTTCATCAGACTGTGCATACATAAATGTTGCAACACCATTTAAACCTTGTACTTCTGCCCAAGATGCCATGGCTAAATATATTTGTGATGATTCCGCTTCTATTCTAATTTGATTATTAAGTGCCTTTTCTATATTGGCTGATAACATAATGTTGCTTTTTAGTTGATTAAATTTTTAAAAGATGTGCATTCATAAATCTATAGTTATCAGTAAAATAATAAGTGTTGCAAATATCGTTTTTCTGAATCGTTTAATTAAAGCACAGCCTACTGCAAATATAAGAAAAATTACTAAAAAATATCGTTTTAACTAATCTTTAATCAAGCCACAACGATGTAGTCGTTTTAAGTTATTTAAAGTTTCGGAAATACGTTGTAAATATCATTAATCTTAAAAATAAAACCCTACAATTTATAATCGTCAATTCGTATTCGATAAGCAAAATTGTTAACTGATAACTTTTTATGATGATGCTTGTCAGTTTCTGAAAATATTTCCTTTAAATTTTATACCTTTACGTCATCAATTAATTCAAATTAATACCAAAAGTAAAGTTGATATCACAAAACACGATAAATCAAGTATTTGAAACCGCTCGTTTAGAGGAAGTTATAGGCGACTTTGTGCAACTTAAAAAAGCAGGAAGTAATTTTAAAGGATTAAGTCCGTTTACAGATGAGCGTTCACCAAGTTTTATGGTATCACCTGTAAAGCAAATTTGGAAAGATTTTTCGTCAGGAAAAGGAGGAAATGTAGTCGCGTTTTTAATGGAACACGAACATTTTAATTACCCAGAAGCCATAAAATATCTAGCTAAAAAATACAATATAGAAATAGAAGAAACTCAACGTAGTGACGAGCAAAAAATCCAAGCAAGCGAGCGTGAAAGTATGTATTTAGTGTCTGAATATGCACAAAAATATTTTGCAGATATATTGCATAATAATGAAAAAGGAAAAGCAATTGGTTACACCTATTTTAAAGAGCGTGGCTTTACTGATGAAACAATTAAAGACTTTAATTTAGGGTATGCTTTAGATGAATGGGAAGCATTTACAAAAACCGCTATAAAAGAAGGGTATCAATTAGAGTTTTTAGAAAAAACAGGACTTACTGTAGTAAAAGAAACCAAACAATTTGATCGTTTTAAAGGTCGAGTATTGTTTCCAATACATTCCATGAGCGGTAGAGTCCTTGGTTTTGGAGGAAGAATTTTGTCCGAAGTAAATAAAAAAGCAGCAAAATATTTAAACTCTCCAGAAAGTGAAATTTATCATAAAAGTAAAATTTTATACGGTATTTATCACGCCAAACAAGCAATTGCGAAAGAAGATAATTGCTATTTAGTAGAAGGTTATACGGACGTGATACAGTTCCATCAAGCGGGTATTAAAAATGTAGTAGCCTCATCAGGTACTGCGCTTACGAGTGATCAAATACGCTTGGTAAATCGTTTAACTAAAAATATAACCGTTTTATTTGATGGCGATGCAGCAGGTATACGAGCATCTTTACGAGGTGTCGATTTAATTTTAGAACAAGGTATGAATGTTCGTATATGTACGTTTCCTGAAGGAGAAGACCCTGATTCTTTTGCTAAAAAAACATCACATGAAAATTTGTTGTTGTATTTAAAAGAAAACTCAAAAGATTTTATAGCCTTTAAAGCAAGTGTTTTAAATTTCGAAACTAAAAACGATCCCGTAAAAAAATCAGAAACTATAAGAGATATTATTACAAGTATTTCAAAAATACCAGACGTAATAAAGCAAGAATTGTACATTAAAGAATGTGCGCGTATTATGGAGGTTTCGGAAGAAGTACTATTCTCTACATTAGCACAACTTACTAGTGCAGCAATACGAGAAGATAACAAGAAACAAAAGCAAGAACAAAAAACGTTTAATGTTGTTAAAAATACACCAGCTATAAAAAAAGTTGATGAGCAATATGAGTTGGAACGTAAAATTATTCAAATTTTATTATTGTACGGTAATCAGGTCGATAAATTTGAAGAATATTATAATAAAGAAAATGAAAAAGGAGATTTGGTGCTCGAAAAAACGATGGAAGAAGCAACCGTATATCAAAAAATATTTCTGAGTTTACAAGATGATGAAGTGGAATTTACAAACCAATTGTTTAAAGAGTTGTATTATAAGTTAGTCGAAAAACTACAACAAACCGAAGGAACATTAAAAATAAATCAATTTGTAAATGAGCTAGATGTAACACTATCTTCTGAGGTAACCTCTATTTTAATGGAAGAAGAACGATATGTATTGCACGACTGGGAAAGCCAAAATATTTTTGTAAAACCGAAAAAGGAAACCATTGGGCAATTGGTTGTTTCTACAATATTATCGTTAAGACGTTTTTTAGTAACCCAAAAAATTAATGAACTCTCAAAAACTATATCGGAAACAGAATCAAACCAAAACCTGTTACAAGACGTATTGGATTATATGGGATTAAGAAAAGTACTATCCGAAAAACTAAATCGAGTAGTGTAGTTATAAGTCGTTAAAAATTAGAAAAACACTAAAAAAAACAAATATTCAAAACAAAAAAATAGGAGCTATAATATACACCTTTAAGTTATTTAAAATTTTCGGGTATTTTGCAAACAGGGATAGGATTCATTTTATGCTGATTTCTGTTATTATAACGAGTATAAATTTTAAAAACAGTTAATTCTCTATCCTTAAAATCGGCATCTGTTTTACCTTTTTCTTGCATGTTCATAGCCCATTCTAGCTCATCATAATTTGCGCCAATTTGATCTTCATCACTTCGGGTATCGCCAAATAAACCGTCAGACGGTTTCGCAATCATAATACTTTTAGGTACATTTAAAACTTTAGCAATGGCATATACTTCAGATTTCATTAAATCGGCAATCGGGCTTAAATCTACTCCTCCATCGCCATATTTGGTATAAAAACCAACACCAAAATCTTCAACTTTATTACCAGTTCCTGCAACCAAATAACCCAACAAACCTGCGTAATAATATAAGGTAGTCATACGTAACCGTGCACGAGTGTTTGCTAAAGCCATATCTACGGTAACTTGTTCGCCACTTAAAGGAATTTCAGTTTTAAACTCCTCAAAAACAGGAGTTAGGTCGGTTTTGGTAGCAGTTACATTATTAAAATTATTTTTTAAATGCGCAATATGTTCTTGCGCACGAGTAACATGACTTGCAGCTTGATGAATAGGCATCTCAATACAAAGAACAGGGAAGCCCGTTTTAGCACAAAGCGTAGCAGTTACTGCTGAGTCAATACCGCCACTAACGCCAATAACAAACCCTTTTACTCCCGATTTTGTAGCGTAATCTGTTAGCCATTCGACAATATGATGTATCACTTTTTCTGATTGCATAACGTATAATAGTTGTTTGTAAATATGTTCAAATATAAGTAAAATAATAAAGTAATATTTATTTTTGAGAAACATAATAAATATAGTACATTTGCAGACCTTTAAAAAAAGGAATTAATTTAAAAACAAAAAAATAAAATGAAATCAATTACAATTAACGGATCTCAAAGAGAAAGCGTAGGTAAATTATCCACAAAAGCCTTACGTAATGCTGGTCAGGTTCCTTGCGTAGTTTACGGAGGAGATAAATCAGTACATTTTGCAGCAAAGGAATTAGCTTTTGCAAAATTAGTTTATACCTCTAGCGCACACGCAGTTGTGATTGCCTTAGATAATGGTGAAAAAATTAATGCAATTTTACAAGACATTCAATTTCACCCAGTAACAGACCGTATTTTACATGTAGATTTTTATCAAATTTATGAAGATAAAGAAGTTACTATGTCGATCCCTGTAAAATATGAAGGTGTAGCGCCTGGTATTTTATTGGGAGGTGTTTTACGTAAAACCAACCGAAGATTAAAAGTAAAAGCAACACCAGCTAACTTGCCAGACTTTATAGTAGCAAACATATCAAAACTAAATATTGGTAATAAATTATATGTTACTGCTTTAGAAAACGAAAAATATACATTTTCACATCCCGATAACACAGTAGTAGCACAAGTTAAGATGGCTCGTGCTGCAATAAAAGCTGAAGAAGGAGAAGAAAAAGAAAAAGAAGGAGAAGAAGGGGCAACTGAAGAAAAAGCAGCAGAATAAATTTTATATTTAATACTGTACATTACTTTTTAAAAATAGTTATAAAATATTTAAAAGCATTCAGCATTTTGTTGAATGCTTTTTTTATTTTTACAGAAATATCAAATAATAAAATAATATTTATCTAAACCAAAATTGATGTATAAATGGCTTATTAATATATTAAAAAAACAAAAAAAAACTACTTTAGAAGAGCAAAATCCTATGAAAAAATTTTTAATTGTTGGTTTAGGAAATGTTGGTGCAGACTATGTGCATACACGTCATAACGTTGGTTTTAAAGTGTTAGATTATTTAGCAAAACAAGAAAATTTAACGTTTGAAAATCAAAAGCTAGGAGCAATTACTACCTATAAATTTAAAGGAAGAGTTTTTATTTTATTAAAACCTTCAACCTATATGAATTTAAGCGGTAAAGCAATAAAATATTGGCTAACTAAAGAAAAAATACCTACTGAAAATCTCCTAGTAATTACAGACGATTTAAATTTGCCGTTTGGTGTTTTTCGTATAAAAATAAAAGGAAGTGCAGGTGGTCATAACGGATTGAAAGATACACAAAACGTATTGCAAACGACTATCTATAATCGGTTTAGATTCGGAATCAGTGATCAGTTTGCAAAAGGACGTCAGGTAGATTATGTCTTGGGAAATTGGACAACAGAAGAACAAAAACACCTTCCTGAACGATTAGAGAAAGCCTCTGAAATTATAAAATCTTTTGGATTATCAGGAATTAGTAATACAATGAATATCTTTAACGGAAAATAGTAGATAGTTGAAAATAAGTGAACACATAAAAAACTTTAAATCTGATAAATCAACCGTATTAACCATAGGTGTTTTTGACGGGTTTCATATCGGGCATCAAAAAATAATATCTCGTATTGTTGAGGTTTCCGAACAAAAAAAATTAGAATCGGTAGTCTTAACTTTTTTTCCACATCCACGTATGGTATTACAAAAAAATGAAGATATTAAATTAGTACATACCATTACTGAACGCACACAAATTTTAAAAAAAACAAAAATAAATCATTTAATTATACACCCATTTACAAAAGATTTTTCACAATTATCAGCAATTAATTTTGTAAAAGAAACATTAGTAAAACAACTAAAAATAAAACATATTATTATTGGTTATGATCATCGATTTGGAAAAAACAGATCCGCAACCATAATCGATTTAAAAAAATATGGAAAAGAGTATGGCTTTACAGTAGAAGAAATTTCATCTCAAGATATTAATGAAGTTGCCGTAAGCTCTACTAAAATAAGAAATGCTATTTTAAGAGGAAACATAAAAATTGCCAACACCTATTTAGGAACACCGTTTCAGTTAAGCGGAACAGTAGTAAGTGGAAAAAGAATTGGAAGAACCATTGATTTTCCTACAGCAAATATAAATATTGCAGAAAGTTATAAAATAATACCCAAAAAAGGAGTTTATATAACTCAAGCAGAAATATTAGGTAAAACCGTTTTTGGAATGATGAATATTGGAGTAAACCCTACTGTAAAAGGCTTGCAACAAACTATAGAGCTTCATTTGTTAAATTTTAAAGCAAATATTTATGATGAACACATAAATATAACGCTATTAAAACGAATTAGAGACGAACAAAAATTTAGCTCCGTAATTGAACTAAAAAGACAATTACAGAAAGATAAAAAAACAGTAATTAAATATTTTAAAAAGGATGTTGAATAACTTTTCTGTTTAAAAAACATTTACTTTATAGGTTATTGTATAGGGTAACTTTTGGTAAAGTTTACGTGTAATTATTAAAAAACAGATATTTATACGGAAAACCATTTTGCAACCAAGTCTTTTTCGGTTGTTGGCAGGCTTTGGTGTATATAATCGTTTTTTTTGGGTAAATATAGATATTCCTTAGCCCATTCGTTAATATTATTTGCTAATGCTTTTAAGCTGTCGCATATATATTGCAGCTCTTTATGGCTAATTGTTGGATGTACGGATAAGCGTACCCAGCCTGGTTTATTTAAATCGCAACCTTGCCTAACTTCTTCCGCAATGGAGTGCGAAAGCTCTTTATTTACGTGTAGTAAAAAATGTCCGTAAGTTCCTGCGCACGAGCATCCGCCACGAGTTTGAATGCCAAACCTATCATTTAATAATTTTACGACTAAGTTGAAATGGTAGTTTTCAAAATAGAAAGAAAAAATACTTAATCGGTTTTTAGTATTATCAGCAAGTACTTTTACACCATTTAAGTTGCATAAGGTTTCAAAAATGGTTGTATTAATTTCGTTTTCACGATTTTTAATATTTTCGACACCCATTTTTTCTTTTAACTGAATAGCCAATGCAATTTTCATGGTTTGTAAAAAAGCAGGAGTTCCGCCATCTTCACGAGACTCAATGTCTTCTAAATAATCGTGTTCTCCCCAGGGATTGGTATAAGTTACTGTTCCGCCACCAGGATTATCAGGAACTTCGTTTTTATATAATTTTTTATGAAACACTAAAATTCCGGAAGTAGCAGGTCCACCTAAAAATTTATGTGGCGAAAAAAAGATAGCATCTAAATGCGCACCTTTTTCTTCAGGATGCATATTAATAGCTACATAAGGAGCAGAACACGCAAAATCAACAAAACAAAACCCGTTATATTTGTGTATTATTTTAGCAATTCCATGATAATCCGTTTTTATACCTGTTACGTTAGAGGCTGCGGTTATCGATGCTATTTTAATGCTTCTATGTTTGTGTTTTTCTATGTTTTTTTCAAAAGATGCTAAACAAATTAGACCTTCTTTATTGGGAGGAATAACAACAACATCTGCAATAGTTTCCAGCCAAGAAGTTTGGTTGGAATGATGTTCCATGTGCGAAACAAAAACGATGGGTTTTAAATTTTCAGGAACGTTAGTATGTGGTTTTAGCGCATCAGGAATACGCAACCCTAAAATACGTTGTAGTTTGCAAATAACCCCTGTCATTCCAGAACCTTCTGCAATTAAAATATCATTTTTAGATGCGTTTACGTGTTGTTTAATTATGCTTCTTGCTTTGTGGTAAGAAAGTGTCATTACAGCACCTGTTGTTGAGGTTTCGGTATGTGTGTTGGCAACAAATGCACCTATTTGATTGCTTATTTTGTCTTCAATAGGTTGGTATAAACGTCCGCTTGCTGTCCAATCAGTGTATATAATTTTTTTACGACCATAAGGTGTCGTAAACTGTTGGTTTATACCAATGATATTTTTACGAAACGGAGTAAAATGCTTTTCTAAAGTTGACATAGTTTTTTGTTTTTAGAGTTTTTTTTAGATGCCTGCAATTTCTTTTATTTCAGTTATTATTTTTTGAGCTAAATTATCAGCAATTTTTTGAGTTTTTGCTTCGGTGTAAATCCTGATAATCGGTTCGGTATTACTCTTGCGTAAATGCACCCAGTTTTCTTTAAAATCTATTTTCACGCCATCAATAGTAATTATGTTTTCGTGCGCGTATTTAACGGTCATTTGTTTTAAAATTTCATCCACATTTAAAGTTGGTGTTAATGCAATTTTATTTTTGCTCATAAAATAACTTGGGTACGAATCCCTTAAATCTCTTACGGTTACTTGTTTTTCTGCTAAATGTGTTAAAAATAAGGCCACACCAACAAGTGAATCTCTTCCGTAATGCGATTCTGGATAAATAATACCGCCATTGCCTTCACCACCAATAATGGCATTATTTTTTTTCATGAGTTTAACTACATGTACTTCTCCAACCGCAGATGCTTCATGAGTACCGCCATGTTTTTCCGTAATATCACGCAATGCTCTTGAAGACGACATATTTGAAACGGTGTTTCCAGGTGTTTTTCCTAACACATAATCAGCACAGGCAACTAAAGTGTATTCTTCCCCAAACATTTCGCCATCATTACAAATAAACGCAAGTCTATCTACATCTGGGTCAACTACAACTCCTAAATCGGCATTTTCTTTAACTACTAATTCCGATATATCAGTTAAATGTTCTTTTAAAGGTTCTGGGTTGTGAGGAAATTCTCCGTTTGGAGTGCAATATAATTTCACGCAATCGACACCTAAACGCTCTAATAGCAAGGGTATTGCGATTCCTCCAGTGGAATTTACTCCATCAACAACAACTTTAAATTTTGCTTTTTTAATAGCATTTACATCTACCAAGTCTAATGATAAAACTTCATCAATATGAATATCAATATAAGCGTCGTTTACGGTTATTTTTCCTAAATCATCTATTTCTGCGAAATTAAAATCTTCATTTTCTGCAATTTTTAATATTTTTTTTCCTTCAATAGCATTTAAAAACTCCCCTTTATTGTTTAATAGTTTTAAGGCATTCCATTGTTTTGGATTGTGAGATGCCGTTAAAATAATACCGCCATCAGCATGCTCTAAAGGAACTGCTATCTCTACGGTTGGAGTTGTCGATAAACCTAAATCAACCACGTCAATACCTAAGCCAATTAAAGTGTTCATCACTAATTCTTGAACCATATTTCCTGAAATACGAGCATCTCTGCCAACTACAACCTTGTAGTTTTCTTTGTTTCTATCGTTTTTTAACCAAGTTCCATAAGCGGCTGCAAATTTCACGGTATCAAGTGGAGTTAAGTTTTCACCTACTTTTCCGCCAATTGTTCCTCTAATTCCTGAAATTGATTTTATTAATGTCATTATTATGTTTTCTATTAAATTTTAAACAAATATAACATACTCATTGCTATTTTGCTACGGAATGATTTTGTATTTTCGACAAATGAATTTTTTAGCACATATTTATTTGTCAGGAGATGATGATTTGTTAACTATCGGTAATTTTATTGCAGATGGTATTCGAGGTAATAAATATAAACATTTGCCTAAAGGTATTCAAAACGGTATCCTTTTACATCGACAAATTGATACCTTTACGGACAGTCATCTAATTGTAAAACAAAGTAAAAAACGGTTGCATAAAAAATACGGACATTATTCTGGGGTAATTGTAGATATTTTATATGATCATTTTTTAGCTAAAAACTGGGAAGCGTATTCCGATGTGCCTTTAGCTATTTATGTAGCAAATTTTTATAAGTTATTAGGCGATAATTTTAATATTTTACCCATTAGCATACAAAAAATGTATCCATTTATGATTGCCGATAATTGGTTACTTAGTTATGCCGAAATTAACGGAATAGCAAGGGTTTTGGAAGGAGTGAATGCACGAACTAAAAATCGAAGTAAAATGAACTTAGCAGTTGCTGAGTTGCAAGAATTTTATGCCGATTTTGAACAAGAATTTACGTTTTTTTTTGAAGACTTAAGAGTGTTTTCTAAAACACATATTAAAAACATCAAATACTTGTTGAAATAAAACTAATAGACTATAATATTTATTTAAGAAACACCTATATTTACATAATTATATTCACCTAAAAAAATTGACAAATGAATTTAAAAAAAATAACAGCTACATTATTATTGGTTATAGTTATAGCGTCTTGTAAAACAAATCCGTTTACAGGAAAAAAAATGATAAACGTGTTTAGTAATGCGAAGTTGTTTCCAATGGCGCTTCAGGAGTATAACCAGTTTTTAGGAGAAAATAAAGTAATTAAAAACACTCCAGATGCTGAAATGATTACACGTGTTGGCGAACGTATTAAAATAGCAGCAACACGTTGGTTAAATGCTAATGGTTATGAAGGGTATTTAGCTGATTATAAATGGGAATATAACTTAGTAGATGATAGTGCTGTAAATGCTTGGGTTATGCCAGGAGGAAAAATTGTATTTTATACAGGTATTTTGCCAGTTGCAGAAAATGAAACTGCAATTGCAGCTATTATGGGACATGAAGTAGCGCATGCATTAGCAGATCATGGAGGTCAGCGTATGACAGCAGGTATGGTGCAACAGGCAGCTGCAGTAGGAGTAATGGTGGCTACGGGTAATAAAAGCCAACAAGAACAACAATTATGGATGCAAGCATACGGAACCGGATCTCAAGTGTTAGCAATGTTGCCTTTTAGTAGAAATCATGAAACTGAAGCAGATAGGATAGGAATAGTTTTAATGGCAATTGCAGGTTATAATCCAGATGAAGCCTCAAAATTATGGGAACGAATGAAATCAAAATCTGGAGGTAATTCGCCGCCAGAAATTCTAAGTACACATCCGTCTAGTGATCGTAGAGTAGCTAATTTAAGAGAATTAGCTCCTTTTGCTAAAGCAGAAGCTAAAAAATTTGGTGTTACTACGTTTAGAGAAATTGGCAGAAAATTAAACTAAATTAATAATAAAATATGTTAAGCTGCTCAATTATTTAATGAGCAGCTTTTTATTTTAATACCTCAAAATGAATTTTAAAAAAGGAGATAAAAAAGTGCTAAATGCTTGGGCTTTTTATGATTGGGCAAACTCAGTATATAGTTTAACAATTGTTTCGGCAGTATTTCCATTGTTTATAGGGGCTTATTTAGATGCTCAAAAAATTGATAAATTAACGGTTTTGGGTGTTCAAATGTCACATACAGCCTTAATTACCTATGTAACTGCTTTAGGGTTTTTAATAGTAGCTATATTATCGCCAATATTATCTGGAATTGCTGATTATAAGGGAAACAAAAAAACGTTTATGCGTTTTTTTTGTTATTTAGGGTCAATATCCTGTGTGTTATTGTATTTTTTTTCTATAAAGTACATCTACTTAAGTCTGTTAATATATATGTTAGCATTAATTGGTTTTTGGGGAAGTTTAGTGTTTTATAATTCCTATTTACCAGATATTGCATATAAAAATCAACAAGACAATATTAGTGCAAAAGGATTTTCAATGGGATACATTGGTAGTGTATTATTATTGCTTATTAATTTAGCAATGATACTATTGGTAGCAGATGAAAATAAATTAGAAATGATGCGTTACTCTTTTGTATTAGTAGGTTTTTGGTGGTTTGGTTTTAGTCATTATACCTATGAATATTTGCCAAACTTTAGAAATGATAAAAAAATAACCAAAAATATTATTTTTAACGGATTCAAAGAATTAAAATCCGTTTGGAAAGCGCTAAATACTCAATTACAATTAAAACGATATTTAATCGCTTTTTTTGTGTATAGTATGGCGGTACAAACAGTAATGTTAGTAGCCTCATTTTTTGGAGAAAAAGAAATAGCTTGGGAAATTAACGGAATTAACAAAACAATAGGATTAATTATAAGTATTTTAATCATTCAATTAATAGCAATTTTAGGAGCATTTTTAACCGTCAAACTATCTTTAAAAATAGGGAATATAAAAGCATTAATTATCATAAATTGTATTTGGGTAGTTGTATGTGTGTTTGCTTATTTTGTAACCACCCCAAAACATTTTTTTATAACAGCAGCAGCAGTAGGGCTAGTTATGGGAGGAATACAATCATTATCACGATCAACCTATTCTAAATTATTGCCACAAACAGAAGATACTACGTCTTATTTTAGCTTTTATGATGTAGCCGAAAAAATAGGTATTGTAATTGGTATGGGTGTTTTTGCATCAGTAGAAGTAATAACAGGCTCTATGCGTAGTGCTATTCTTTTTTTAGTGTTATTCTTTTTAGTAGGGTTGGTACTTCTTGCTCAAGTTCCTAAAAAAATCGAATAATTTTTGTTATGTTTGTGCTATTGTATAAAACAAATAAAATTATGAAGATTAAATTATCGTTTTTTATCGTCCTTTTAGCCGTTTTTCCCTTTACTTCTTGTGAAAATGAACCCTTAACAGGGACGTTTGTAGATGAAATAGGATTGCCGACAGGTACAGGAGGAGATTCCTTTTTTGTTAACATAGATGGAGTAGAATTTGTTGAAGATGTTATAACTATAATTACTGTAGATAACGGAGCCATAGAATACATTAGTATCGTAGGGTCTAAAACAGGAGGAGAGCAAATAGGGTTTAGTATACCAGTTTCTCATGCCGTTGGAACTTATAATTTTACAGAATTTTTAGAAGCTACATCTGTCAGTGGCACCTACGTTGTAACTGGATCTGCTCGGCCAGCCTTCCCAGGTACATTAACAATTACTGAAAAAACATCAACCTTTATAGCAGGAACTTTTATGTTTACAGCAGCACCATTTACAGGAACAGGAGCGACTTATGAAATGACAGAAGGTTCATTTAGCGTTAATTATTAAATTTAAATTATTATGAAAAATATTAAAATAATTTCAAAACTATTTTTAGCAACACTTATGTTTTTTGCTTGTATTGCTGAAGAACCTGGGGAACTAGATCCATCATTGCACAATCCAGATATTATAATTCCTCCAATTTCCGCAGGAGTATTGTCGGCAAAAATAGATGGCACAGATTTTATATCAGACTTTACAACAGCAGTAGTAGACAACTCAATGATTACCATACAAGGTAAAGTAGGGTCAAGTATTGTGTCACTTCGCTTTCCAGAAAATATAACAGCAATTGGAGGAGGAACACTTTACCCATTAGAAGGTAATGCAACACCATATTCTGCAAATTATAATACCGCTATAAATGTATTATCAACATCAACAACAGAATCACCGATGCAATTAGAGTTTGATGGACAAAACTGGAGTTCAGATAACGAAGTGTTTTCAATACTAAGTGGAGTTTCTGATTTAAAAGGAATTACAGGAGCAGCAGGAGAATCGGTACATATTGTATTAGAAACAGACGTTACGGGATTATATGCATTTGGACCAATAACAACAGGTTCAACAACAATACATACTATTAATTATAGAGAGCCAGGAGCAGGAGCTCTAGTTTGGAACGCAGATACAATAGACGTAAACGGAAATATGGATTTAAACGTAGATGCTGTAAATAAACTAGTTTCAGGAACTTTTAGTTTTGATGGAATTAAAACAAATATAATAGGTACAGCACCAAGTTACGGAACTATAGATACTGACGGTGATGGAGTAGTAGATTTAAAAGAAAATGAATTAAGTACGGATGTAGCAGATGCAAATGATCCGATCCAAACAGAAGGATATACAGGTTATAATGCAACAAATATGGTTTGGATGGCAGCTGACGGAGACTTTGATGGAGTTAATAATGGAGATGAGTTATAAGCACCATAAGATCATTATGAAACAAATGTAGATGCAGAACGACACTATTTTGTTGAAAACGTAGATGGGACAGATGTAGCAGATTCATGTAGCCCGATGCAAAATGAATTTTACACAGCTTATAATGGAATTAATGCCACTTGGATGGTAGCTGATTGTGATGTTGATGGAATTAATAACGGAGATGAATTAGCGGGTCCTGACGGTGATTTAGCAACACCAGGAGATGCGACAAACCCGTATTTTGTAGAATTTGAAATAAAACCATTTACAAACGGAAGATTTACAAATGTTACATTTAATGATGGTGGAACACCTATTTTATGGGGGTTAAATATTATAACGCATGACACATCAGCAAGAACAATAAGCGGAACATATAGTTTTGTGTCTAACTCAATAGGAGAAACTCCAATACGGTCTTACGTAATAACAGAAGGTGAATTTGATGTTGCTTACTAATAAATAAATATAAAATTTTGAATACAACTCAAAACAGCGATAGTAATTAAAGTTACTATCGCTGTTTTTTTGTACGCACGAGAAGATTCGAACTTCCACATTCTAAACGAATACCAGCCCCTCAAGCTGGCGCGTCTACCAATTCCGCCACGTGCGCTTTTATATATTGAAAATTAAGTACAATACAAATAAAAAAAGTTAAGCAATAAGCTTAACTTTTTGGTGATCTGGCTGGGGCTCGAACCCAGGACCCTCTCCTTAAAAGGGAGATGCTCTACCAACTGAGCTACCAGATCGTGTGAAATTAATTACGTGATTGCGGGTGCAAATATAAAACGATTAATTAATATTTCAAGTTTTTTTCATTCTTTTTTTACAATTTTTTTTTATTGTTATTCGATTAAAAAAAGTATCAATAGATTGATGTTTATTTATGCAGTTTAATTTAGAAATGTATTTGTAAAATCAGTGCTTTAAAAAATAAATTCATTAAAATTCCCAAATCCTAAATGTGTTGAGTATATTTGCTTTATTATATGCAAAAAAAAACACAAGAATTAGTAAATACAGGAGAAATGCTTCCGTTAATGGAAGAGTTTTATACCATACAAGGAGAAGGATATTATAAAGGAACAGCTGCTTATTTTATACGAATTGGAGGTTGTGATGTAGGTTGTCATTGGTGTGATGTAAAAGAAAGTTGGAATGCAAAATTGCATCCGCCAACACGCACTATGGAAATAGCAGAAAATGCTTTAAAACACTCAAAAACGGTAGTAGTAACAGGTGGTGAGCCATTAATGTGGAATATGAATCCACTAACGACTGTGCTAAAAAATAACGGAGCAAAAACGCATATAGAAACTTCAGGTGCTTACCAATTATCAGGAAATTGGGATTGGATTTGTCTTTCTCCTAAAAAAACAAAACCTCCTCTACAAGAAATTTGTGATAAAGCACACGAACTTAAAATGATTATTTATAATAAAAATGATTTTAAGTTTGCAGAAGAGCAAGCAAAACGTGTACATAAAAATTGCATATTATTTATTCAACCTGAATGGAGTAAACGAGAAGAAATGATACCTGTAATGGTAGCCTATGTAATGAAAAATCCAAAATGGAAAATGTCTTTACAAACCCATAAATATATGAACATACCTTAAATTAATGGTGAAAAAGTAATTAAAATAAAAAATAACGGGTAAAATAATGATAATGTGTTTGCTTTTTTTAAAGATATAGTAATGCGCAAGAAAAACTGGAACAACCAACCAGCTTTTTGTAATGTTAAAACAACAATTTGCAAATAAAAATGTACATAATAGTGTTTGGAAAGATTTAGAGGAAATTAAACCAATTGCTTTGCAAAATGTAAAAAATTAGAATGATACAAACGTATAAAGCTCATTTTAATACGGAAAACGTAACTGAAATGTTATCTTTATTATTTGTCAAAAGAAGAAAAAAAATGATAACGGATATTAAAAAAAATACGATTAATTTAAAAATAGTTTTTTAATATCGAAATATTCTTTAAACGTAGTACTTTGATTTAATCAAAAAATAACAAATAAGGATCTAATAATTAGTTGGTTATTTTAAAAAACCAGAATACGTATCTAAATGTTATTGCATGCAAAACCTTAATATTTTAACAAAGTAATGCCAAGTATATCTGTTATAATGTTACCTTTGTGCAATGGAAAATTTTTTAAATGAACTACCAAAATTATATAAAGATACCTATTTAGAAACAAAAAAATATTTTGTAAAGCTAAAAAAGTATCCTCCCAAAAATTTACATTATATCATGCAAGAATTGCATGATGATGAGTTTTCACGTACCGATTGTTTAACCTGCGGTAATTGCTGTAAAACAACAAGTCCTATTTTTACCGAGAAAGATATTTTTAGAATTGCAAAACATTTAAAAATGAAAGAACACGCGTTTACCGAAAAATATTTACGTGTAGATGAAGATAACTTTAAAGTACTAAAAGAAGCTCCGTGTACATTTTTAGCGTCAGATAACTATTGTTTAATTTATGATGTTCGCCCAAAAGCATGTAAAGAATATCCGCATACAAATAGAAGAAAATTTCAAACAATATTAGATTTAACGCATGCAAACGTAGAGGTTTGTCCTGCGGTATATAATATTGTAGAGGAAATGAAAAAACGAATTAAAGTTCGATAAACAGCAATTTAGTGTTTCTTTTAAGAGTCATAGATATAAATACTCAGAAAAATATTTTTTTGTTTTAAGAGTATTTTTTTGTTTTTTGACTTAACCTTCTTTGATTTAAAATTGTAGCTTTGAAAAAAAAAATAAAATGTCTAAAAACATTACACCATATAAAAATTCTACATTAGGAAAAAAGGAACAAGTAACACAAATGTTTGACACTATTTCTGAAGAATATGATACACTAAATAGAGTTATATCATTCGGGATAGATCAAAAATGGAGAAAAAAAGTGGTTGCTATTGTACATGCGATTCAACCACAAACTATTTTAGATATTGCCACAGGTACAGGAGATTTGGTGCTGTTGTTTGCCGAAAAAACAGCCGCTCAAAAAATTGTTGGTTTAGATATTTCTGAAGGCATGTTAAATATAGGCAAACAAAAAGTGAAACATAAAAATTTACAAAACAGAGTGCAAATGATAGTTGGTGATTCTGAAAACCTTCCTTTTGAAGCAAATTCTTTTGATGCCATAACGGTTTCCTTTGGGGTTCGTAACTTTGAAAATTTAGAAAAAGGATTGTCCGAAATTTTACGAGTTTTAAAACCAAGTGGAAAATTTGTAATTTTAGAAACATCAATTCCTGAAAAATTTCCATTTAAACAAGGATATCTATTTCACTCAAAAATACTACTGCCATTAATAGGTACGCTTTTTTCTAAAGACAAAAAAGCGTACGAATATTTATCAGAATCAGCAGTAAATTTTCCGTATGGCAAAAATCTAAACAATATTTTACGAAAAGTAGGGTTTAAAGAGGTAGTTAATAACCCACAAACTTTTGGAGTAGCATCAATTTACACCTCTTCAAAATAAATATTTTATGAATATCAAACAAATAATTACAATAGCAGTAATACTGATTAGTTTAAAAACGGTTACTGCACAAGTTTTTTCAGATAATGTGATTCGTAACGGATCTCGTGCAGGAAGAGGTAATATTGATGACAAAGTAATTAGTTGGGGCTATTATTTAGGTTTTAATAATTTAGATTATAAATTTAAGTATCGAACCAATAACCATAAAGATATTGTAGTACATACAACTACAGGCTTCAATGTAGGGTTACTGGGTAATTTAAAAATAGGAAAACATTTTGATTTACGGATAGAACCTGGTTTAAGCTTTACAACACGTACTTTGCAATACCCTGAAAGTTATACCACATCAGATTTTGACTTTACAAAAACCTCAAATTCGGAACGAGAAATACAATCTACCTATGTATACCTTCCGTTTTTATTAAAATGGAGTGCTAAACGTATTGGTAATTTTAAACCTTTTTTAATTGGAGGAATTTCTACTGAAATCGACTTATCGAGTAATGAAAAAAGTAGAGATGACAATTTTAGTGGGAAGTTCAGAACCAAAACCCATCCAGGATTTTTAGAAATAGGTTTTGGGATTGATTTTTATTTGCACTATTTTAAAGTATCACCATCTATAAGAGGTGTATTTTCAATAGACGATGAATTAGTTAGAGATGCAGAAGCTAATAGCCCATGGACAGGTAATATTAGTAGTATGCAAACTCGTGGATTCTTTTTTACAATTATGGTGCAATAGTATTGCGTTTAAACTCACTTAATAAAATTGAAGTTGCCATAGCAACATTTAAACTTTCAGTTGCTTTTAGCATTCCAAAGCGAGGTATGCTAATACGTTGAGTAATTAGATTTTCAATATTTTCTGATATTCCATTAGCTTCATTGCCTAATATTAAAACACCATTTTTTAAAGTAGTTGATAAATTGTAAACGGTATCGCCGTTCATAAAAGCACCATAAATAGGTATGTTTTTTTGTATGGATAAAAAACTAGCTAAGTTTGTATAATTAACAGCAACCCGAGTTAATGAACCCATCGTAGCCTGTATTGTTTTTTGGTTGTAACAATCTACCGTTTCAGTATTACAAATTAATTGAGCAATACCAAACCAGTCGCATAATCTAATAATAGTACCCAAATTACCAGGATCTTTAACGTTGTCTAAAGCAACTATTAAATTACGAGTATCTATTTCCTTTTCGGATACCATCTTAAAAACCGCTAATGCAGAATTGGTGTTTTTTAAAAAACTAATACGTTGCAGTTCTTTTTCGGTAATTAAAAATTGTTTACTACTAGTTACGTCATTAAAAAGTTGAGTAGTATATAAAAACTCTAAGGAATATGAAGAGTTTAAAAACTCTGTAATTGTTTTTATACCTTCAACAATAAACAATTGATGTTGATTTCGATATTTTTTTTGACTTAAACTTGTTATTAATTTAATTCTGCTTTTGCTTAACATTTAAATAATGTATTTTTGGATTCTATTTCAACAACTATTGAAACACTTTTTAGCAAAAATATCATTTATTATTGTAATAACTACCTTTTTTACATCGTGTAGTGTTATAAAGCACCTAGAACCAAAACAACACATGCTTAAAAAAAATGATATTGTAGTAAACGGAGAAAAATCTAAAAACAATACCGTTTACAATATCATAAAACCAAAACCTAATAAATTATTTTTAGGATTAACTCCATTTCGATTAAATGTTTACAATTTATCCAATAAAAATCCAGACTCTACATTTACTAAATGGTTGCAAAGAAAACCAAAAAGAGAACAACATTTAAACCGTTTACTATCCAAAAAACAAACCTATAGGTTGCGTACAGCATATTTAAAAATTAACGATTGGTTTCAAAAATCAGGAGAACCTTTAGCATTAATCGATTCGTTAAAAATTAATAAAAGTATTGACGAATTAAAAAAATATTACGACTATAATGGTTGGCGAGATATAAATATTAATTATACCGTAGATTATCTAAAACGAAAAAGAGGAATAGTACATTACAATATAGAAGAAGGAACGCCATATAAAATAGATTCCGTTTTAGAAACGATAGCTTCCAAAGCAGTAGATTCTATTTATCAAATACACAAAGGAAAATCATTTTTAAAAATAGGAGAGCAATCTAAAGGAAAAAATATAGTAAACGATCGTAACCGAATTACTTCAGTTATGCGAAATAACGGTTTATTTACCTTCGAAAAAGAACAAATCATATACCACTACAATCCAGATTCGATACAAAAAACAATTTCTTGGCGAGTAGAAATAAAAGATAGAAAAATAAGAACCCATGACGGCTATAAACTCATGCCATTTAAAGTATATAAAATAAGTGAAGTAAACGTTTTTACAGATTATCAACTAAAAAATAAAGGAAAAAGCATAACAGATTCCACAACTTATTACAATCATAATTTTTACAGTTTTGGCAAACAACGTTTTAAAGCAAAAGCATTGTCGGACGTTATTGCAATACAAGTAGGTGATGTATATAAAGACATTGATAAATCAAAAACGTTAAACCAATTGAATAACCTAAAAACTTTTAAATACCCCGACATAAAGTATTTATTAGATGAAAGAGATAGCACACAAACCAAATTAATTGCAAATATATTATTAACACCAAAAAAGAAATTTGGATTAGGATATAGTTTAGATGCCTTGCAAAACAATATACAAAGCGCAGGGTTAGCATTTAGTACATCAGCATTCGCAAGAAATGTATTTAGAAGAGCAGAAAATTTAGAGCTATCATTCAGAGGGTCAATTGGGGCATCAAGAGACCGATCAGACGAAGAAGATCGTTTTTTTGATGTAAGAGAAATAGGAGCCGATTTAAAACTATCTTTTCCACGTATATTTTTCCCTGTAAATACCAAAAAAATAATACCAAAAAAAATGATGCCAACAACACGTATTAGTATTGGAGCTAGTACACAAACTAATGTTGGGCTAGATAAAACCAACGTAACAGGGGCTTTAAATTACCAATGGTTTGCTACAAAAACAAATACCCATCGTATTGACTTGTTTAACGCACAATTTATTAGAAACCTAAATCCAAATAGATATTTTAGCGTATATAACAACGCTTTTTCTCGACTAAATACTATTGCAATAAATACACTTTATACCGCTAACGATTTATCGAATCCAATCGGTGCAAATCAATTTATAAATGATGTTGTAAATAATAATTTAACAACAACAGTTTCAGCATTAATTACTCCAGAAGAAACACAAGAAGTAAGAAACATTAACGAACGTAAAAATAGATTAACAGAAAATAACTTAATACTAACCACCAATTATTCTTTTGTAAGAAATACTAGAGAAGGTTTAATAGATAATTCTTTTTCAAGATTTGGTTTTAAAATAGCATTTGCAGGTAATACTTTAGCGACACTATCTAACTTGTTAAAATTAGAAAAAAACAATAATGATAAATACGAGTTATTTAATGTAGAGTATTCTCAATATGTGAAAACAGAAATAGATTTTGTAAAACACTGGAAATTATCTAGAAGCAACACGTTTGCTGTCAGAAGTTTTTTAGGTGTTGCATTACCGTACGGAAACTCTAACTCCATACCGTTTTCTGAAAGTTTTTTTGCAGGAGGAAGTAATGATAACAGAGCTTGGGAAGCATATAGTTTAGGACCAGGTACTAGCAACGGAGACAATGAATTTAATGAAGCAAATATGAAAATTTCGTTAAATGCCGAGTTTAGATATAATATTTTTGGCGATTTTAAAGGAGCATTTTTTATAGACGCAGGTAATATTTGGAATGTTTTAGACAACGAAGAAGATCAATCCTATATATTTAAAGGTATTTCTAGTTTAGGCGATTTAGCAGTTGGGTCAGGAGCAGGTTTGCGCTACGATTTTGGTTTTTTTGTACTCCGTTTTGATGTCGGTTTTAAAACCCATGAACCGTATGAAAAAAATAAAAAATGGATGCGTAATTATAATTTCCGAAACGCAACTTATAATTTCGGAATTAACTATCCGTTTTAACGTTTAAAAACGGAGTTGTTTTTTAGATATTATAATCCGTAATTTCTATGAATTTTTTTAGGAATAACAAGTTTAAAAAAAACTATTGAATTTTTAAAACAAGGTGTTTAATTTTAGAATGTCAATAATAATCAGTTTTTTTATAAGATCTCAAAAATTTATTTTACTTAACCAATTCGATTGTAAATTTTGCTATTTTAACTCTTTTGCTAAAAAAAATGCAGTATAACTATTTTTAACTTTTATAATTTCTTCAGGCGTTCCTTTTGCTAAAATAGTTCCTCCGTTTTTTCCTCCTTCAGGTCCTATATCTATAATATAATCTGCAAGCTTTATTACATCTAAATTGTGTTCAATTATTAACACGGTATTTCCCTTATTTACCAACTTATTAATAACTTCCATTAGCACTCTAATGTCTTCAAAATGAAGACCTGTTGTAGGTTCATCTAAAATATAAAAGGTGTTTCCTGTATCGTTTTTCGAAAGTTCGGTTGCTAGTTTTATGCGTTGTGCTTCGCCACCAGACAAAGTTGTGCTTTGCTGTCCTAGAGTAATATACCCTAAGCCTACATCTTTTATTGTCTTTATTTTTCGATGTATTTTCGGAATGTTTTCAAAAAATCCTATTGCTTCATTTATCGTCATATTTAATACATCCGAAATTGTTTTTCCTTTGTATTTAATTTCTAAGGTTTCTCTATTAAAGCGTTTTCCAATACAGGTTTCACATTCCACATATACATCGGGTAAAAAGTTCATTTCTATAATACGTAAACCACCACCTTGACAGGTTTCGCAACGACCATCTTTTACATTAAAACTAAAGCGCCCTGGTTTATAACCTCTAATTAATGCTTCTGGAGTTTTTGCAAACAAACTGCGTACTTCAGTAAAAACTCCTGTGTAAGTTGCAGGGTTAGAACGTGGTGTACGACCAATCGGACTTTGGTTAATGTCAATTACCTTGTCTAAATGTTCCAAACCTTTTATATTTTTATAAGGTAACGGAACTTTTACACCATTAAAAAAATGTGCATTTAATATTGGATATAAAGTTTCGTTTATTAAAGTCGATTTTCCACTACCCGAAACGCCTGTCATACAAACCATTTTTCCTAATGGAATACTGATGCTTACATTTTTTAAATTATTACCTGTTGCTCCTGTAAGTGTTAATTTTTTACCGTTTCCTTTTCTTCGTTTTTTAGGAACCGATATTTCTTTTTTTCCGCTTAAATAATCGGCAGTAAGTGTGTTTTCTTTCAATAATTCTTTTGGAGTTCCTTTTGATATGATTTCACCTCCATTTTTACCTGCATGCGGACCAATATCAATTACATAATCGGCTTGCAGAATCATATCTTTATCGTGTTCTACCACAATAACGGAGTTTCCGATATCACGTAATTGTGTTAACGATTTTATGAGTTTTTCATTATCTCGTTGATGCAGGCCTATGCTAGGTTCATCTAAAATATATAAAACACCTACTAATTGTGAGCCTATTTGAGTTGCCAAACGAATACGCTGTGCTTCACCACCCGACAATGTTTTGGAGCCTCTGTTTAGTGATAAATAGTCTAATCCAACGTCTAATAAAAATTGTAGTCGAGTAGCAATTTCTTTAATTACCTCAGATGCTATTTGTTGTTGTTTATTCGATAAATTTGGTGTTAAATTGTGTATCCAATTCACTAAATCAGCTACATCCATTTGTGCCAATTCAGCGATATTTTTTTTATTAATTTTAAAATTTAAGGACTCTTTTTTTAATCGGCTACCTTTACAAACTGAACAATCATTGTGATCCATAAATTCTTTTGCCCATCGTTTTATAGATGCCGATCCACTATTTTCATACTGACTGGTAATAAAAGGAATAATACCTTCGAATTCTATTTTATAATTTCTGGTAACGCCTAATTCTTTTGATTGGATTGAAAACGCTTCTTCTCCGCCTTTTAAAATTATTTGCATTGCTGCTTCTGGTATTTTTTTTATAGCATCAGATAATTTAAAATGATATCGATTGGCAATGGTTTGTAGTTGTTTAAACATCCATGAATCTTTTTCTTCTCCAACAGGAAGGATTCCTCCATTTTTGATCGATTTTTTATGGTCGGGTATCATTTTATTTACGTTTACCTCGTACAATTTACCAATGCCATTACAGTTTGGGCAAGCTCCTTTTGGTGAATTAAAAGAAAAACTATTAGGTTCGGGTTTCGGATATGAAATTCCTGATTCGGGACACATTAAATCTCTTGAAAAATAACGTGCTTCGGCGGTGTTGGTGTTATGCTCTAATACCATTAACACGTTGTTGCCATGATACATTGCTGTTTTTATGGTTTCGGTTAAACGTTTGTCATTATTAACTTCGTTCGAAATTTTTAAACGATCTATTACAATTTCTATATCATGAATTTTGTAACGGTCTAATTTCATTCCTTTAGTAATATCAATCACTTTTCCATCAACTCGTACCTTTGTAAAACCTTGTTTTCCGATGGTTTCAAAAAGCTCTCTATAATGTCCTTTTCTGCTTTTAATTACAGGTGATAAAATAAGGATTTTTTCATCTAAATAATCGGTTAAAATAAGTTCTTTTATTTGATTGTCAGAATAGCTGACCATCTTTTTACCCGTTACATAGCTGTGTGCATCTGCTGCTCTGGCAAATAATAAGCGTAAAAAATCATAAATTTCGGTAATTGTACCTACGGTAGAGCGTGGGCTTTTGCTGGTAGTTTTTTGTTCAATAGCAATTACTGGCGATAATCCATCTATTTTATCTACATCAGGGCGCTCTAAACTTCCTAAAAATTGACGTGCATATGCTGAAAAAGTTTCTATGTAACGGCGTTGTCCTTCTGCATAAATGGTGTCGAAAGCTAAAGATGATTTTCCAGAACCTGACAACCCAGTAATAACCACCAATTTTTCTCGTGGGATTTTAATGTCGATATTTTTTAAGTTATGTACTCGTGCGCCTTGTACATTTATGTAATTTGTAGTTTTTGCCATTTTTTTTTGAGAAAAAGCAAATATAGTAATTTCAAATATAGTGCTCAACGTAGAAACGAAATTATAGCAATTATAAAAAAATCATCAATAAGTGATTTAATACAAAACAGATAAGATAAATAAGTTTAGGGAACTATAATTTTATTGTTTTTAATCCTAATTGATTACCTATTTTAAGCATTAGTAGTTTTGCTTGTTCGTAATCATTTTCTATTTTTCCGTCTAAAACTGCTTCTTTTATTGCTTCTTTTATTATTCCTACTTCTCTACAAGGTTTTAAATTAAAGGCTTTTATAATGTCTTGCCCAGTAATTGGTGGTTTGAAATTACGTACTTTGTCACGTGCCTCAACTTCTACAATTTTGTCACGTACTAATTTAAAATTATTATGGTAGCGTTTAAATTTTTTTTCGTTTTTTGTGGTAATATCTGCTTCACAAAGTGTCATTAAATTGTCAATGTCTTCACCTGCATCAAAAATTAAACGTCTTACGGCAGAATCGGTAATTTTATCATCGGCAATAACAATAGGTCTTGAACTCATGCGCACCATTTTTTGTACGAATTTCATTTTTTCGTTCAATGGCATTTTTAGGCGTTTAAATAGTTTAACGACCATTTTGCTTCCTAAAAATTCATGTCCGTGAAAGGTCCATCCTATTTTTTTATGAAACTTTTTAGTTGGTGCTTTACCGATGTCATGTAGTAATGCAGACCAACGCAACCATACGTTATCTGTGTGTTTAGCAATATTATCAACTACTTCTAAGGTATGATAAAAATTGTCTTTATGTTTTTGCCCATCAATATCATCAACTCCTTTTAATGCTAATAATTCAGGTAAAATATAAGGTAATAAGCCAGTTTCTTCTAATAATAAAAAACCGATTGATGGTTTTGGACTCTTCATTATTTTGTTCAGCTCATCTACAATACGTTCTTTGGTAATAATCTCAATACGTTCTTTGTTTTTTAGGATAGCATGTAGCGATTCGTACTCAATTTTAAAATTTAATTGTGTAGCAAAGCGTATAGCACGCATCATCCGTAGTGGATCGTCTGAATATGTAATATTGGGATTTAATGGGGTTTTTATTAGTTTTTGTTCTAAGTGATTTATTCCGTTAAAAGGATCTAGTAAATCACCATAATTAGTTTCCGATAAATTTAAAGCCAGTGCATTAATGGTAAAATCTCTTCGGTTTTGGTCGTCTTTTAAACTTCCTGTTTTTACAACAGGATTTCTACTGTTTTCGGTATAGGATTCTTTACGTGCGCCTACAAACTCTACTTCTATGTCATTGGTGCGTAACATTGCTGTTCCATAGGTTTTAAATAGTTGCACTTTTGTAGGTTTATTGAGTAAACTAGCTGTTTTTTCTGCTAATTCAATACCGCTACCAACGGTTACAATATCAATATCTTTTGCGTTCTCTTTTTGTAATATAAAATCGCGGACAAAACCACCAATTACATAGGTTTCTAAGTTCAATATTTTTGACGCTTCTTGAATGGTTTTAAATATAGGATGTTGTAATGCTTTTTTGTAGTTCATAAAATCCTTACGTAATAGGGTTTTGTTTTGTTATTGATTTCATTTTTTTGCTATGAATACCTGAGTTTTTGTTAGATATTTACGACCTAATAGTTTCCACCTTTCCATCGGCACTTACCTTAATGATTGCTGATGGGTTTTTAGATTTTTTTTCGTGATACAAATCTACAACATAGCATACGCCTTTTAAAATATATGTACTGATTTCTGAAAATTGTTTTGGTGTTGGTTCTCCTGAAATGTTTGCTGAGGTAGAAACGATTGCTCCATTAAATTTTTTGGATAGTTGATTGCAAAAATCATTATTTGGGATTCTAATTGCAATACTACCGTCATTAGCGATTAAGTTGTCGGCTAAATTTATTGGATTATCATATATAATGGTTGTTGGGTTTTTAGAATGATTTATAATTTTTAAAGCAGTTTCAGGTATTTTTTTAATATATTTTTCTAACATTCGTTTGTCTGTAACTAAACAAATTAGTGCTTTGCTGTCGTTACGTTTTTTAAGTTCGTAAATTTTGGCAACTGCTTTAGCGTTACTAGCATCGCAACCAATACCCCAAACAGTATCGGTAGGATAAAGTATTAATTCGCCTTTTTTTAGGTGTATTATTGCGTTTTTTATTTGTTGTTGCATTGTTTTTATAAATTAATAATTCCGTTTTTGCATTGCACTGTTTTTTTTAGTATTGCTTCTGTTTGAATTTTATTGCCAATTTTAGTATTTCCTTTAGGTGCTTCTATATGATAAATATGATATTGTATAGCTGCGTGTTTTAACCTAAATGATGAAACACCTGAGTTAAGTAATCGTTGTGCAAAGTTAGTGTCTTCAAAACCCCATCCTATAAAATCTTGATTGTATCCGTTTATTGTTAATGCGTCTTTTTTCCAGTATGAGATGTTGCAACCTCTTAGTTTTCTTGAAATAACGCTGTCTAGTGTATTAAAACTGTTAAATATAGGAAAATATATTGCTCTAGTTCTTCTTAAAAACCCAGCGTTAAACCAATTAAATTTAATAATTTTTTCTTGAAGTACTTTAAAGGTGTATTCTTTTTTTATTGAAACTCTACTGCCAAATAAATAGGTATTTTTTTTTGAAAACTGAATGTGATTTTGTATAAATTTTTTGTGTAAAATAACATCACCATCTATTTGAATAATATAGTCGGACTTGGTTTTGGAGATTGCTTTATTTAAAATTTCAGCTTTCTGAAAACCGTTGTCTGTATGCCAAATATGGTAAATTGGTATCGGGAAATTTTTAGCAATATGATCTATCAATAATTTTGTTTTTTGGGTAGAGCCATCATCTGCAATTACAATTTCATTAGGCAACGTGCTTTGTGTTTTTACACTTAGCAAAACTAACTCTAATGCTTCGGGCCAGTTATAGGTAGATATTAATAGCGTTGTTGTCATAAAAACTGTAAATATTACATGTAAATGTACGTGGTTATTTAATTTTAAAAAACATATTGATAATGAAAATGTGTTTTTTTAAATTGCTTTTTTTAGAAATTGCAAGTAGTTTATTCTTGTTTTTATAAAAAATAAGCAATCTTTTTAAATTGTTTGATAATGAAAAACTTTGGTATGATTTGTTTAGTGAAGTACTAATTTTTAAGTTGTTATTTGTTTGGTTAAGATTAATGTTTGCGAATTCGTTAATTCTATTTCTACGAGTATTTAGTCGTTCAGTTCGAGTTCTTTTTTTCTTTTTTGAAGAAGAAGCAATAATATTGGTTTGATGGTGTCGGTATTTAATTAAAGGCTCATTAATATAAATAATACCGTTGTTATTGGTTGCAAAAAAAGTTAGCCACCAATCATGTGGTATGTTTTTAGAGAAGGGTTTTGCTAAGTTAAATAATTCTTTTTTAAAAAGCATTGCATGTCCAGATACGCAATTGTCAATTAAAAATGGGATGCAATTTTTTCCTGAAATCATGTTTTTTATTGTTGAAAAACTATTGTTTAATGGTTTCAGGTTTTCATCAACAAAGCTAGAGTCGCAATACGCCAAATCATAATCTCCGATTTGTATTACTAGTTTTTCTATTTTTGTAGGAAACCACCAATCATCTTGGTCAGACAATGCAATTAATTCACCATTAGCTAAAGCAATACCTCTTTCAAAATTTTTAATATAACCTACATTGTTTTTAAAGGTGTGTATTGATATGTTATTGTTTTTTTGAGCTATTTTTTTTACAATAGGTATGGTATTGTCTGTAGATAAATCGTCAATAATTAAAATTTCAATATTTTTATAGGTCTGGTTTAAAAGGCTTTCTAATTGTTCTTTTACGTAGTTTTCTCCATTATATGTACAAATTATTATTGAAACTAATTGCATGAAGTTAAAATTTAAAATATTTAAGAATTAATTTTTTATTGATTATAGAAAGGTATAATAATTGATACTTTATTTGACATTATTAATTAGAATTTGTTTTTTAAGAACACTTAAATGATAATTGCAATTTTAAAGATGATATTTTTGTAAAAATTTTTTATACATTAATTTGTGTATTTTGTAGTTTAAGTAGATGTAGTTTCGAGTAAAAAATGAAGATAATAAAAAATCTTTAATTTTGGAATTATTATAAAAAGGAAAAACATTTTTAAAATTATGTTTTCGATACGATTTTAAAATTAACCATTTTTTAACTTTTAAAATATCTTTTTTTGGAATATGTTCCTTAATGTTCTTAAAAACAGGCTTATGGATAAGGTCATGACAAATAAGTAGTTTTTCGTAATATTGGATGTATAAGTATTTATAGAAGGATTTTTTGTTTGAGGTATCTATAGTCGTATTTTTCATGGACTCGGAAGAATTGTGTATTCTAAATTTTAACAAATTTTTATTTATAAACACAAACTCATGAACCAATATTTTGTTTAAAATAAATACATAATCAATTATTTGTAAATAGACATCCGGAAAATCAGCTCTAGAGTATTGGTTTTTGTTAAATAAAAATGTTGGAGGTTCTCCTATACAATTGTTGAATATATGTGGAGCTACACATTTTGCTGTTTCTTTTGGAGTGTAAACTCTATTGCTTTCAAAAATTCGTTCAATTTTGGGTAAATCTTCACTATAATTTTTAATTATATTTTTTGGAACATTTTTTTCAAAAATATATTCTCTATTTGAAATCACAAAATTTACGTTATGCTCTAATGCTGTTGCAATCATTTCTTGAACACAATTAGGAGTTAATAAATCGTCTTGAAACAAAAATTTAATCCAATCTGAATTTGATTTTTCAATGCTTTTGCACCAATTGCCAACTAAACCTAAGTTTTGTTTATTTTTATATATTTTTATACGAACATCTTTTTTAGCAAATTCTTCGCAAATTTCAAGAGTATTATCTGTAGAGCAATCATCTGTAATAATGATTTCAATATTGGTGTAAGTTTGGTTTATAGCTGTTTCAAGTGTTTCAAAAATAAATTCAGACCCATTATATGTAGGAATGCATATAGAAATTAACGGTTTATTTGTAATGCTCATAATAAAGATTCTGTAATTTAATGTAAAAATAGTGTAATTTATAAGTGTTTTTAATGCAATTTAAGAATTAATATTAAATACAGTATCTATCCAACTAGAAATGTGATATTGTTGTATAATTTCTGGAGCTAACGGAGTATAAGGGGTTGTGAAAAAATCAGAATTAATTTGGATGTTATTACTATCTACAATAGCAATGTTATTTGGATTGTAAAAGTTATAATTTACTAAATCTTTATTGGTCGATATTATTTTTTTATGAAGCGCAATACCTTCAAATATCCTAAAAGATAAACCTTTTTGTTTTGGTCGCTGTAAATCTAATAAAATAGTAGAGTCGGTAACTAAATTAAAAACATCATTAAGAGTATATTTTTTTGTAGTTAACTCAATATTTAAACTCTCTAACTCAGCACTTGGTTGGTTGGTAAAGGCAATTAATTTGTATTTAATGTTATGTTTTTTAAAATATTGTGCAAATTGTGGCATTGTTTTAAATCGTTTATCTAACGAACTAATATTAAAAACACCATTTTTTGGTTGTTGATTATATTGTTTATGGTGATTAAAATAAATATAATTAGTAATAAATTTAAACCCGTGTTCTTTAACGTCATCAGGGTCAAAAGAATACACTTCGTCAAAATAAGAAAAAACTTTTTTCATTCTCGGATAGCGTTTCATACTATCGTTTAAAAAAGTTATCATTTTATGGGTATTTTGCTTTATAATTTTTAAAGTATCTACCGTTAAGTTGTCTCCTTTAATAATTAAAATAACATCTTGTTTTTCTTGATTTTTAATTTCTTTGAGTACCAAATTTTTTAAATGCTCGCGTTTAAAATTATAATTAAAAAAAGTTTTCGTAAAAAAATTAGCTACTTTATGTAAAAAAGAAGGATACGTATATTTTAAAGTGTAAAAATCAATATGTTTAGTAGTAATACCTCTGCGTTCCAGCTCTTCGGAAATAAAATTATTATAACCCCATTTATCTAAACTTATAATTGTTACCTTCAACGTATATTGTATTATAAAATTAATTACAAATATAACTTTATTATTTTAATGTCAATTTGAAAGATGGTAAACTCTTTAGTTTTCATTTGTAGTAGAATATACTTGTATAATTAAGGCATAATTTCATAATTATTACTTAATATTGTGTTTGAAAATAATTTTTTTCTATATAATAATGAAAGTAAAAAGTGTAATACATACTAATTTTGAAAAAAACAAACCCTTTTTAAAAGATATTATTTTAAATTACAGTACTCAAGGAGAAAGCTATGGAAGTCAAGATAGAAACTCATTAAAGTTATTTAATTTAAACAGAAAAACAATAAACGTAAAATCGTTTAAAATACCTAATTTAATAAACCAAGTAGCGTATCGTTTTTTTAGAAGTAGTAAGGCGCAACGTTCCTATCACTATGCAAATACATTAATAAAACTATCTATTAATACCCCAAAACCCATTGCGTTTTTTGAATACACAACGTTTCTTTTTTTTAAAAAAAGCTACTATATTAGTGAGCATTTGGAATATGACTTAACGTATAGAGAATTACTTACCGATTTTAATTATCCAAATTACGAAGAAATTTTACGAGCATTTACTCGGTTTACCTATAATTTACACCAAAACAATATTAACTTTTTAGATCACTCACCAGGTAATACTTTAATTACCACAAAAAATGATGAATATAAATTTTATTTGGTCGATTTAAACCGAATGGAATTTAAAACATTAAGTTTTGAAACCCGCATAAAAAACTTTGCAAAACTAACAATTCATAAATTTATGATTGAAGTTATGAGTAACGAATATGCGAAAATTAGTGGTTACAACTATGCTGAAGTTTTTAAGTTAATGTGGGAGTCTACTCAAGATTTTCAAGAAAAATTCCATAGAAAAAAACGTTTAAAAAATAAATTAAAACTTTAAACAAGAAACTTTATTCTTTATATTTCAGAAACCGATTTTCCTCACGTTGCAAATAGCTATTAAATTTTTCAGGAATGTTAATTTTTAATTTCATTTTTTGACAAGAAACAGGATGGAGGAATTCAATTTTTGTGGCGCATAAAAATAAACCTTTATGCATCATTACATTTTTTGGAGCATACAATTTATCGCCAACTATCGGATGATTCAAACCAGACAAATGAATCCGTAACTGATGTGTCCTTCCTGTTTTAGGTTGTAGTTTTACTAACGATAAATAGTTGTTTTGTAATGAAGAAATTTGTTTTATTGTTGTAAAAAAAGTTACAGCATTTTGTAATTTAATAACCGTTGTTATTTTTCCTTTTTTTTCGATCTCACCAATTACAATAGCATGATATTCCTTTTTAATACTTTTGTTTTCAAATTGTTGATGCAAATTAACTTGAGCAGTTTTTGTTTTTGCAATAAGTAAAATTCCGCTAGTAGAACTATCTAGCCGATGTACAGGTTTCGGAAAATTAAGTGCTTCTTTTTTTTTGGAAATTTTTAAATTAAAAGGTAACGCATTTTCAATAGTTTTGTAGTAATTACCATTGGTAGGATAACCAGCAGGTTTATGTATAACTGCCATATCATCGTCTTCAAAAACAACTTGTAATTGCAATTGAAATATTTTTTTAGGTGATGTTTCTTCGGAAATAAGTATTATTATTTGTCCAGTTTTAATCCAATCTCCTGTAGCAGCTGTTTTGTTATTAATAAGAATGGTGTTTTTTGCAATTGCTTTTTTTACAGCGCTACGTGTTTGTAGTTTTTCAAAAACCGAACCTGCATATTCTTGTAATCGGATATGATAATTGCCTTGTGGTACAATATGTTTTTCTAATACAATCATTTACAATGTAAAAGCATATTTAGGATTTATTTGCAAGATATGGTTTTTGAAACAATTAAAAAATGCTTCTCAGTGAGAAGCATTTTTTTAATAAATATAAAATCAGATTATCGATGTATAGTTTGTGTTCTATTTGGGCCTACGGAAACAATTTTAATTGGGATTTCTAATTCGGTCTCTAAAAAAGCAATATATTCATTAAGCTCTTTAGGGAACTGACTTTCAGTAGTCATTTTTGTTAAATCTTCTTTCCAGCAAGGAAACTTTGTGTAAATTGGAGTAATATTTTTAGCCTCCATACTATATGGTAAATGTTTAATTATTTTTCCGTTATAATTATAAGCGGTACAAACTTTTAAATTTTTAAAGCCCGATAATACATCGCCTTTCATCATCATTAATTGGGTAACACCATTTATTTCACAAGCGTAACGTAGTGCAACTAAGTCTAGCCAACCACATCTACGTGCGCGACCGGTTACTGCGCCAAATTCTCTACCTATTTTTGCCATTTCGATACCAACTTCGTCAAATAATTCGGTAGGGAATGGTCCTGACCCTACACGAGTAGTATATGCTTTAAAAATACCGTAAACTTCTTTTATTTTGTTTGGAGCAACACCTAAACCTGTACAGGCGCCAGATGCCGTTGTGTTTGATGAAGTTACAAATGGGTAAGTTCCAAAATCGATATCTAATAAAGAACCTTGTGCGCCTTCTGCTAAAATAGTTTTACCTGTTTTTAATGCTTGGTTTAAATATTCTTCGCTATCAATAAATTGTAATTCTTTTAGGCGTTCTACTGCTTCAAAAAATTCAATTTCCATTTCTTTTAAGTTGTATTGAATATCTACTTTGTAGAAATCAATCATTGCTTCGTGCTTGGTTGCTAATTTTCGATATTTTTCTTTCCAGTTGGGCAGTTCTAAATCGCCAATTCTAATGCCGTTTCTCCCAGTTTTATCCATGTAAGTTGGTCCAATGCCTTTTAAGGTTGATCCGATTTTAGCTTTCCCTTTAGAGGCTTCTGAGGCGGCATCTAATAAACGATGTGTTGGTAGAATAACGTGTGCTTTTCGAGAAACAATTAGTCTAGCTTTGTAATTAAGATTAAATTGGTCTAGACCTTCTAATTCTTTTATAAAAACAACAGGGTCAATAACAACACCGTTACCAATTACATTAATTGATTTTTCATGAAAAATACCAGAAGGGATTGTTCTTAAAACATGTTTTATACCGTCAAACTCTAAAGTATGACCTGCATTTGGACCGCCTTGAAAGCGTGCAATAATATCGTAATTTTCGGTTAATACGTCAACAATTTTTCCTTTGCCTTCGTCTCCCCATTGTAAACCAAGTAGTAAATCTACAGCCATTTTATGTGTTGTTTTTAGTTGTTTTTTTTGTTCCGTAAAAATAGAGTGAATGGTTGTGAATTTCAATCTCAAAAATTTCTTCTATTGTTTTTTTTATAGCTGCTATTCTGGGGTCGCAAAACTCTAAAACATCTCCAGTATCGGTTAAAATAACATGGTCGTGGTTTTTGTCAAAATAACATTTTTCATAATGTGCCTGATTGTCGCCAAATTGGTGCTTCCTAACCAATCCACATTCTAAAAATAGTTCAATAGTGTTGTAAAGTGTTGCTCTGCTTACCCTGTATTTTTTATTTTTCATCATTACATATAATGACTCAATATCAAAATGATTGTTACTGCTATAAATTTCATTTAAAATAGCGTATCGTTCAGGGGTTTTACGATGTTTTTTTTCAATTAAATACTTCGTAAAAACGTTTTTTACAACTTCTTGATTATTTAGTTTTTTTTCCATAATAGTAACAGTTGCAAAGTTACAAATAATTTATAGTATTGTTATTTTATTTACGAATAGGATATTTGTTTTTATTAACATTTTATGAACGGTTAACTTTGTCAATACCATCTATTTTTTTTAGACTGATGATTAGTTTTTCTATCATTTTTTTGTTTTTAACCGAAACCATTATATCTCCTGTAAAAATACCATCATTAGTTTCAAAATTTAACTTTCTCATGTTTACATGGTGTAAGCTGGAAATTACATTGGTAATGTCGTTTATAAGTCCTAATTTATCAATTCCTAAAAGAAGTAAGTTTACAGGGTATTCTTGTTGTGAAGAGTCTATCCATTTTGCTCTTTTTATTCGGTAGGAGTAGTTTGCTTGTAAGCTTACCGCATTGGGGCAATTTTTTTTATGAATTTTAATACCTTCGCTAACGGTTATAAATCCAAAAACGGAATCTCCTGGTACGGGTTTACAACAGGATGAAAATTTATAGTTTAATTTTTGCTCTTCTCTACCAAAAACTAATAAATCGTATTTATTAGTAATTTCTTCTTTTGTAATATTTTGATTGTTAGTTTGTTTTCTAATTTTCTTTTTAAAGAAGTTAAAAAAAGCATTATTACGTACTGTGGCAAAGTCTTTTAGCTTTTGATTGCTAATGTTACCTAATCCTGCTCGGTAATATAGGTCTTGACTGGTTTTAAATCCAAAAAAAGAAACTAAGTCGTTTGTGCTTTTTTCATTTAAGGTTATTTTAAGTTGCTTTAGTTTTCTTTTTATGATTTCTTTTCCTTCTAAAGCAATTTCTTTTTTAGTATCATTTAATGCTGATTTTATTTTACTTTTTGCTATTGATGTTGTTGCGTAGTCTAACCAATTGGCGTTTGGTTTACTGTTTTCAGAAGTAATAATATCTACTTGGTCGCCACTTTTTAAAATGGTACTTAATGGTACAAGCTTACCATTAACTTTTGCTCCTCTGGTTTTTAAGCCTATTTGTGTGTGTATACTAAAAGCAAAATCTAAAGGTGTTGCTCCTTTTGGTAGCGATTTTAACTCTCCTTTAGGTGTAAAAATGTAAATTTCCTTTGCATATAAATTTAGTTTAAATTGCTCTACAAAGTCAATGGCATTGGTTTCATTGTTTTCTAAAACTTCTTGTAGTTTGGCTAGCCAAATATCTAAACTGCTGTTTTTTTCTTCATCTTGCTTGTATCTATAGTGTGCTGCATAACCTTTTTCTGCAATTTCGTTCATGCGGTGTGAGCGTATTTGCACTTCAACCCAACGTCCTTCAGGACCCATTACGGTAATATGTAATGCTTCATATCCTGTAGATTTTGGTGAAGACACCCAATCTCTTAATCGGGTAGGGTTTGGGAGATAATTATCGGTAACAATAGTATATATTTTCCAAGCAATAAATTTTTCTTGTTTTGGAGGGCAATTATATACAATTCGTACAGCAAATTTATCATATACTTCTTCAAAAGTAACACCTTGTTTTAGCATTTTTTTTCGAATAGAAAATATAGACTTTGGTCGTCCTGTTATTTTGTAATCAATTTTTTCAGCGTTTAAATTAACACGTAAGGAGTCGTTAAATTTCTGAATGTATTCTTTTTGTTCTTCTTTCGATGTTATAGTTTTATCAAAAATAGAATTATATACTTCAGGTTCAGTATATTTTAAGCTAAGATCTTCTAGTTCAGTTTTTATATTATATAAACCCATTCGGTGTGCGAGCGGCGCATAAATATATAAGGTTTCCGATGCTATTTTTACTTGTTTGTCTGGTTGCATGGAGTCCATAGTTTGCATATTATGCAATCTATCGGCAATTTTTATAATAATTACACGTACATCTTCATGTAGTGTGAGCAACATTTTACGGTAGTTTTCTGCTTGTAAAGATGCATCGGTATCTTTTTTTAAGCTAGATATTTTAGTTAGTCCCGCAACTATACGAGCAACGGTTTCTCCAAAAAGTTGCTCCATGTCGTTTAAGGTGTAGTCGGTGTCCTCAACCACATCATGTAATAATGCAGCAGCAATTGAGATGGCGTCTAAACCAATTTCCGAAGCTACAATTTTAGCAACAGCGATAGGATGAAAAATATATGCTTCACCGCTTTTACGGCGTTGCTCTTTATGTGCATCTACAGCAGTATCAAATGCTAAACGAATTAATTTTTTATTATCGTTCGTTAAAGTTTGATAGCTAATGCGTAATAAATTACGGTATTCTCCTGCAATTGCTTTGTTTTCTTGCTCTACTTCTTCCGCTGTCATCATACAGCCAAAATACGATATGTTGTAAAAGTATGCAATGTTTTGTTTTAAAACTTAAAAATTAAAGTAGTTATTGTTTCATAAAAAGATGGACATGGTTTTTTGTTTAAAAAAACTTATTTTGTTGTTGTTAAATTTAGTAAATTTGCACAATTATTCAATTATACTTCGGTAGAATTATTAATATGTTAAAAATGTGATGATTACGTGATCGTTCTTTTTTCGAAAAAAGGTAAATGATTATCGCATAAATTAAAAATACAACTCAACTTATATTTAATTTAATATGGCAAAGTTTGAACTTAGACTCCCTAAAATGGGAGAAAGTGTTGCAGAAGCAACAATAATATCATGGTTAAAAGAAGTAGGTGATACCATTGAAATGGATGAGCCTGTTTTAGAAATAGCAACCGACAAAGTAGACTCAGAAGTTCCATCAGAAGTTGATGGCGTAGTAACGGAAATTTTTTTTAATGTAGATGATGTCGTAAAAGTAGGCGAAATAATCGCAATAATAGAAATTCAAGGAAACGGAAGTAGTACTGAGTCAATTGCTACACAAAACACTCCAGATCCAGTTGCTGTAATAGAAAAAACAGTAACCGAGGCTAAAAATTCCGTTGCAACACCAGCAGCTGATTTTTCGACAACCGATAAATTTTATTCGCCTTTAGTAAAAAATATGGCAAAAGAAGAAGGAGTTTCGGTAACCGAATTAGATGCAATACAAGGTAGTGGAAAAGATGGTAGAGTAACAAAAAACGATATGATTACATATCTTAAAAATAAAACATCAAAACCAGAACCTTCAAAAACAACTGCTCCAACAGCAATTAAACCAACTGTAAAAGTAAATGTTAATTTACAAGAAGGAGATGAAGTTGTAGCAATGAGTCGTATGCGAAAGTTAATTTCCGGACACATGGTAAATTCCGTAAGTACAGCAGCACACGTACAATCTTTTGTAGAGTGTGATGTAACAAATGTATGGAATTGGAGAGCTAAAGTAAAAGATGAGTTTTTAAAACGAGAAGGCGAAAAATTAACCTTTACACCAATTTTTATGCAAGCTGTTGCGTATGCATTAAAAAAATATCCAGGAATGAATGTTTCAATAGATGGTGATAACCTAATTAACCGTAAAAATATTAATTTAGGTATGGCAGCCGCTTTACCAGATGGTAATTTAATTGTACCAGTAATTAAAAATGCCGATCAATTGAATTTAGTAGGTATGGCAAAAGCTGTAAATGGTTTAGCTATTAAAGCACGAACAGGTAAATTAACGCCAGACGATATACAAAACGGAACTTATACAGTAACCAATGTAGGTAACTTTGGTAGTATTATGGGTACGCCAATTATACCATTGCCACAAGTAGGTATTTTAGCTTTAGGTGCTATTCGAAAAACGCCAGCAGTTATTGAAACTCCAGAAGGTGATTTTATTGGTATTCGAATGAAAATGTATTTATCCCATTCTTATGACCATCGTGTAATTGATGGCGCTTTAGGTGGTATGTTCGCAAAATGTGTAGCCGATTATTTAGAGGCTTGGGATGTAAATCAAGATTTTTAATCTTTTAAATTAGGGTTTTATTTCCTGATATTTTTAATTTTAATTGAAAATGATTTTTTTTTCAAAAACATATTTTGTGTTATTGAATTGAAGTTGTTGATTTACAAGATAAAAATTTATTTTAAAATTTAAAAAGGTTGGCAGGCTATTATTTAGTCGCAACCTTTTTTGGCTTAAAGTTACGGTAAAATCGATACGATTGTATTTTTTTAATAGTACTAAAACCAGAATATATTAATGATTCAAGCTCCTTTTTATTCTGATTTAGTTGGTGAATTTTCTGATTAAGATTAGCTACTTTATTTTTATGGAAAAATAAAAGGAGAGATTGAAGCCAAATAATTATATATGACCTTAATCTATTGATTAAGTTTTAATTAGAATATTTTTTATTTGTATTTTCAAGTTTGTTTTATGAAAACTATTTTTCCTTTTTTGCTACTTCTTTTTCTTTCTTTTCTTCTTGTTCTGGAGGTGTAAACAAATCAATATATGCTTCCGCAATATACGCTATTGCATCACTTGCAATAAACGCTTGATAACCTGTGTCTGTTACTCCAATATCTGCGGTTTTTCCGTGTAAATACACTCCAAAAACGGTAGCGTTTAGCGGTTCATATCCTTGTGCTAATAACCCTGTTATTATTCCTGTTAACACATCGCCTGAACCTGCCGTTGCTAAAGCAGGATTACCTGTTGTGTTTATGAATATTTCTTCTTTATAAATAGTATGTGTATTTGCACCTTTTACAACTACGATACAATCGTTTTTACTAGAAAAAACTTTAGCTTTCCGAATCATTTCAAAATCATTTTCCCATTTTCCGATTAAACGTTCTAACTCTTTTTTATGTGGTGTTAAAATAGCTTGTTTTGGTAATTTTGATAATATTTTCGGGTTATTAGCAATACAATTTAAACCATCTGCATCAATAATTACTGGTAATACATTCGATTTTAAAAACTTTAATATTGCATTTTCCGTTTTTTTAGAAGTTCCTAAGCCAACCCCTAAACCTACAGCATTAAATTTGCCATTTGTGGCGATATTTGTTATTTCTTGTTCGTTTACATCAGTTTGCACCATTGCTTCTGGTAAAAATGTTTGCATAGCAATATAACCACATTTAGGAATATAACTAGTTACCAATCCGCAACCTGATACTAATGCTGCTTTACTTGCTAATTGCACACTTCCTATTTTTCCGTAACTTCC
>CAZWNY010000001.1:51288-66525 GCA_964635575.1 uncultured Kordia sp.
AATTTAAATGCTTTTTTTTCGTTAAGTTTTTCAAATATTTGATTTACAAAATCGCTAGTTTGCCTGTTTAATCCAATACCAAAAATGGCATCTACAATAATATCATCCTGTTGTATATCTTCAGGAAAATCGGTAATCGCATTTAATAAGATAGGCCACGATTTTACTGTTTTTACAGCTTCGTAACTTTTTAAAAAACAATCGGAACGTTTTTTACTAAAATTAACTACATAATTATTTACGTTATAACCGTGTAGCAATAAATGGCGTGCTAAAATTAAACCAGCACCTCCATTATTACCAATACCATTAAAAATATGTATCTTTACTTGACTACCTTGCATACGTTTATGCATCCAATTAAAAACCTGACTTCCAGCACGCTCTAAAAGCTCTAGTTTAGTTGTTTTTTGGTTTTTTATGGTTATTTCATGTGCAGTATATAATTGTGCTACCGATAAAACTTTCATTGTATATATTCTATTTTTACTTTTTTACTTTTCAAAGATAATAAAATTACTTGATGACAACAGATACATTTTACGCTTATTCATTTTTCTTTTAGAGATAAACTAATTTTATTAGCTGATATGTTTGTTTTCTGCTACATTTTGAATAAATTAGCGCAACTAATTTAGACATCAAAATACAACATGAAAAACACAGCTTTATCACATATACATGAACAATTAGGAGCCAAAATGGTATCGTTTGCAGGTTATAATATGCCTGTGCAATATGAAGGCGTAAATTCCGAACACGAAATAGTTAGAAATTCGGTAGGCGTTTTTGATGTTTCGCATATGGGAGAATTTCATTTAAAAGGAAAAAATGCGCTAGCCTTAATTCAAAAAATTACAACTAACGATGCTTCAAAAATGATTGTAGGACAAGCACAATACAGTTGCATGCCTAATTATGATGGTGGTATTGTTGACGATTTAATTATTTATAAAATTAAAGAAAACGAATATATGTTAGTTGTAAATGCATCTAACATTAAAAAAGATTGGGATTGGATTACTAAACATAATGATTTAGGAGTTACGATGGAAAACAACAGCGAAAACTACTCGCTACTCGCCATTCAGGGTCCGAAAGCTGCCGAAGCAATGCAATCGTTAACGGCAATAGACGTTACCAATATGAAATATTATACATTTCAAATTGGTAAATTTGCAGGCGTACAAGATGTAATTGTTTCGGCAACTGGCTATACAGGTTCTGGAGGTTTTGAAATTTATTTTAAAAATGAAAATGCAGTTACTATTTGGGAAAACATATTTAAAGCAGGAGCCGATTTCGGAATTAAACCCATCGGTTTAGCAGCAAGAGATACATTGCGTTTAGAAATGGGATATTGTTTATATGGCAATGACATTAACGATACAACTTCGCCAATTGAAGCTGGTTTAGGTTGGATTACCAAATTTACCAAAGATTTTGTAAATGCTAACGAATTTAAAAAACAAAAAGAAGAAGGTACCGAACGTAAATTAGTTGCTTTTGAACTAAATGAAAGAGGAATACCACGTAAAGATTATGATATTGTAGATGGCGAAGGACGTAAAATTGGTGTGGTAACTTCAGGCACTATGAGTCCTAGTTTAAGTAAAGGAATTGGATTAGGATATGTGCAAAACATTTTCAAAAAAGCAGGAAGTGAAATTTATATACAAGTACGAAAAAAACAACTACTTGCAACTGTAGTAAAATTGCCTTTTTATAAAAAATAAATCATGAAACGGAAATCAAATAAATAAATTACTGCTACAATTTAAAACAAATATTAATTTTGTCTATTTCAAAAAAACATTTTAAAAAACAGACTTATAAAATATAAAAACAGCAATGGGAAGAGCATTTGAATTAAGAAAAGGGCGTAAAATGAAACGTTGGTCTGCAATGTCTAAAGCGTTTACACGTATTGGTAAAGATATTGTAATGGCGGTTAAAGCTGGCGGATCAGATCCTGACTCCAACTCTCGTTTACGTGCCGTAATACAAAATGCAAAAGCAGTAAACATGCCAAAAGTAAATATAGAACGTGCCATAAAAAAAGCAAGTGATAAAGATACCGCAGATTATAAAGAAGTGCTTTTTGAAGGATATGCACCACACGGAATAGCAATACTTGTAGAAGCTGCAACCGACAATAATAACAGAGCTGTTGCTAATGTAAGAGCGTGTTTTAATAAATGCAACGGAACTATGGGGACTCAAGGATCGGTCGATTTTATGTTTGACCGACAATGTAACTTTAAAATTAAAGATACTGATTTTGATGTTGAAGAATTGGAATTAGAGTTTATTGATTGTGGTGTGGAAGAAATTTTTGCAGAAGAACCAGATGAAAATGATGCTAATCCAACAAAAACAATTATAATGTACGCTCCTTTTGAATGTTTTGGTGGCATTCAAAAAGAAATTGAAGTACGAGGTATGGAAATTATATCTTCTGGTTTTGAACGATTACCACAAGTTACCAAAGAGCTAACAGGTCAACAACAAGTTGATGTTGAAAAATTATTAGAAAAATTAGAAAACGATGATGATGTACAAAACGTATATCATACTATGGCATAAAAGTTTTGTAAAAAAAAAACAATTACAGGTTTTTTATGCATTATGCGTAGTTAAAATTTCAAAAAAAAATATTTTAAATTGGTATTATTTACCTAATGCATGTTTGGTAACATATACACGCCAACCAATAATTACTAATTGTAATTTTGTAGCGACACTTAAATCTAACCTACGTTTAGAAAAACAAGGTAAAATAGCTTTGTTAATTTTTGCCAATATTTTAAAAAAAATTTGTTTCATTTGAATTTTAATTTCAGCAAAAATAGTCTTTTTTATTTAAAATAGAATGTTTTAAAATATTGTTGTCCGATATAAATACAAAATACCGATTTACTGTAAAAAAAATATATATAAGGCTTGACTGTAAAATATTTAGTGGCATAAAAATATTATTTTCGTTGTTCTAACTCAATAACTTCCATGTTTTTAATTGCACTTCCATCAATCTCAAAACGCAACATAGTACGTACTTTATGTATGCCATATTTTCCTGCAGCACCAGGATTAAGGTGCAATAAATTAAGCTTTTTATCAAACTGGACTTTTAAAATATGGCTATGTCCTGAAATAAATATTTTTGGAGAGTTTTTGGTTAGTTCTTCACGTATTTTAGGATTATACCTGTTCGGGTAACCACCAATATGTGTAATCCATACATCGACATTTTCGCATAAAAAACGATTGTGTAAAGGAAACTCTAACCTTGCAGAGGCATCATCAATATTACCATAAACACAACGTAAAGGTTTTAGTTTTTGTATGGAGTCCGTAACCTTTAAATCACCAACATCACCTGCGTGCCAAATTTCATCTGCTTGTTTTACAAATTTTAAAATTTGTGCATCTATAAAGCTATGCGTATCGGACAATAATAATATTTTAGTCATAATCTATTTTTTTTTTGAGTTATTGCCTCGTCATTTTATGCGAAATAAGGTTATATTTGTATTCACTTTGTGCAAAAATACAATTATACTTGAAATATTTTATAGAACTTTCATACAACGGTAAAAATTATCATGGTTGGCAAATACAACCCAATGCAATTTCTGTACAAGAGGTTTTAGAAAAATCATTATCTACCGTTTTACAAAAAACAATTACAATTGTAGGTGCAGGACGCACAGATGCAGGAGTACATGCTACCCAAATATTTGCACATTTTACGATTGATGAAAAGATAAACGAAGTACAACTTTGTTATCAATTAAACTCAATATTACCTAAAGATATTTCGGCAATACAATTAGTTAAAGTACAACCCAATGCACACGCACGCTTTGATGCTAATAAACGATCCTATCAATATAAAATAGTAAACCATAAAGATGTTTTTTTACATGAATTTACCCACTTTGTAAAACAACCATTAGCAATTGGTAAAATGAATGAAGCCGCAAAAATTTTATTAAACTACACCGATTTTCAATGTTTTTCTAAAGTAAAAACGGAAGTACACACTTATAACTGTACAATTACAGAAGCCGTTTGGAAACAAGAAAACAATCTGTTAGTATTTCATATTTCTGCAAATCGTTTTTTAAGAAACATGGTGCGCGCCATAGTAGGTACTTTGCTTGAAATAGGTTTAGGTAAATTAGAGGCATCAGAAATCCATACCATTATAAAAAGTAAAAACAGAGCTAATGCAGGAACTTCTGTCCCAGCACATGCTTTATATTTAACCGAAGTACAATACCCTAAAAATATATTAGATGCAAAAAGATAAAATGGGTAATGCTTTTGATTTTCGTTTATTTAAACGCTTATTAGGTTTTTCGAAACCATATAAATCTACATTTTATGGCGTATTTATTACCGCTATATTGTTAGCTGCGTCATCAGCCTTACGACCTATTTTATTAAAAGAAACCATTAATAATCCTATTTTAAATAAAAATGCTGAAGGTGTTGTTTTTTACATCTCGTTAATGTTATTAGTATTACTTTTTGAAGTGATTTTTCAATTTTTATTCATTTATTTTTCCAATTGGTTGGGGCAATCTATTATAAAAGACATAAGAGTATTATTGTTTCAAAAAATGATGCGTTTTAAGATGCAGTATTTTGACACCAATCCAGTAGGTAAATTGGTAACCAACGCAGTAAGCGATATTGAAAAAATAGCAGATGTTTTTAGTCAAGGTTTCTTTTTAATTATAGGCGATTTATTAAAAATGACCGTAGTTATGGCGGTAATGTTATATACCAATGTAAAATTATCGTTATATGTTTTTATTTTATTGCCATTTATAATCATTGCCATTAAAGTTTTTCAACGCGCCATGAAAGGGGCTTTTAAAGAGGTGCGCAAACAAGTTTCGGTGTTAAATACCTTTGTGCAGGAACGTGTTACAGGAATGAAAATAGTACAACTTTTTGTACAAGAAAAATCAGAATATAACCAATTTGTAAACATTAATACAAAGCATAAAAAAGCGTGGATAAAAACAGTTTGGTATAACTCTATATTTTTCCCAATAATTGAATTGGCAGCGTCAATAACAATAGCAATTATTATTTGGAACTCAGCAATGGAAACTACACTACATAATGAGGCTGCCAATTTAGGTGTAATTGCAATGTTTGTTCAAATGACAAATATGTTATTTCGTCCGCTACGTCAATTAGCCGATAAGTTTAACACCTTGCAAATGGGTATGGTTGCTGCAAATAGAGTATTTGACGTATTAGATACTCAAGCAGAAATTGAGGACAAAGGAACAATAGAGGGAAAAAAAATTAAAGGAAATATAAGTTTTAAAAACGTGTATTTTTCTTATGTTGAAGGTGAAGAAGTTTTAAAAGGGGTTTCTTTTGATGCTAAACAAGGAGAAACCATTGCCATTGTAGGAGCGACAGGAGCAGGAAAATCGACTATTGTAAATTTATTGAATCGTTTTTATGAAATAGATAAAGGAAATATTATTTTAGACGATGTGTCAATTGCAAATTACAAATTAAATAATTTACGCAGTAAAATAGCAGTAGTTTTACAAGACGTATTTTTATTTGCTGATAGTATTTTTAATAACATTACGTTATATAATAAAAACATCACATTAAAAGAAGTAACAGCCGCCGCAAAAGAAATTGGAGTACATGAGTTTATTATGAAACTGCCTAATAACTATTATTATAACGTAAAAGAAAGAGGTGTGATGTTATCTTCTGGTCAACGGCAATTACTTGCTTTTTTACGTGCGTACGTAAGTAATCCTACTATTTTAATTTTAGATGAAGCCACATCTTCTATCGATTCATATTCGGAACAGTTAATACAAAAAGCAATCCATAAAATTACCCAGAACCGTACATCAATAGTTATTGCGCATCGTTTGGCGACCATAAAATCAGCTGACATAATTTTAGTAATGGACAAAGGGAATATTGTAGAACGAGGCACACATAAAGAGCTCTTAACTATTAAAAACGGATATTATCGTAAGCTTTATGAAGTACAGTTTTTAGAAAATTAATGATGTTAAATACCATGCTTCAGGTTTAAGATTAATCCAAAAAAAAGGTAACATTATAGGGTAATTGTTTTTTAATATTTATGAAATATTTTTACGCCAGCTTCTACTTTTGTAGGCATATAATTTTCTCTGGGTACAATTGGGCAAGAATATGTATTGTTATACGCACAATACGGATTAAACGCTTCGTTAAAATTGATGATTATGGTGTTTTTTTCGGGGATTTTACATTCAATATAACGTCCACCTCCATAAGTTGTATTTCCATTAGTGTCATCTAAAAAAGGTAAAAATAAATAATTTTTGAATCTTTTTTTTTCTAATAAATCAATATTTTGATATACACTTAATTGATATTCTTTTCCTTTTAGCTTAAAACTAACAATACCATATTTTACATACTCTGACAATTTGTTTGTTGTTGTTTTTATATTAAAAGTTTTGGCTTCTGGAGTCAGCTTTAAATTTGCGGACACTACATAAGTAGTGTCATATTTAAAAAAATTTAATCCTATAAAAGTATCCCTATCTCTATCTGTTAATGGCGATTTTGTAGCGTCTTTAAAATCCGCATTCATTTTACGTTGCCATTCGGTTTCGAGAGTAGGCAATTGTTTTTTAAAAGAGCAAGAACTTATTAAAGTAATAAAAATTAAGAACGTAATGTTTTTAATCATTTGAAGTGATATTTGAAGTTATTTTTTTAATAATTGTTTCGGCATCCGTTTTATAATCAAACCAAAGAGTTTCAGGGTTGCGTTTAAACCAAGTTATTTGACGTTTTGCAAAACGTCTGGTGTTTTTTTTAATTTCTGAAATTGCAAAATCTAAAGTCCAGTTTTCGGCTAAAAAATTAAATAACTCTTTGTAACCAACTGTATTTAATGCATTTAAATCTTTATGAGGTAGTAATGTTTTTACTTCGTTTAACAATCCGTTGTCCATCATAACATCTACACGTTGGTTAATACGGTTGTACATTAATTCACGTGTTGCGGATAAACCAATACTAATAGTTTTGAAATTTCGGTGTTGTTTTTTTTTATTTAAAAAAGAAGAATATGGTTTTTCGCTACCAATACAAATTTCTAAAGCTCTTGATATACGTTGCGGATTATCAATTGCTATTTTTTGATAACTAATAGGGTCTAATTTTTTTAACTGTTCTTGTAAATCTGTAATTCCGTTTTCGGTTAACCTTTTAGTAAGTTGTGTTCTTATATTTGGGTCAACATCAGGAAAATCGTCTAAACCGTTTACTATTGCGTTTACGTATAAACCAGAACCTCCAACTAATATTACCATATTATTTTCGGTAAATAATTGGTTTAATTTTTGAATTGCATCTCGTTCAAAACTTCCTACGCTATAGTTTTCATGTACTGATTTATGTTGTATAAAATGATGTTTTGCGGCGCTGAGTTCTTTAAAATTAGGCACTGCGGTTCCAATATACATTTCTTTAAAAAATTGACGGGAATCACAGGAAATAATTTCGGCATTAAAATGTTGTGCTAATTTAATGCTAAGTGTGGTTTTACCGATTGCTGTCGGACCAACTATAGATATGAGGTAATTTTGTTTCAATACTTTTTGTTATTGCGTTAGACATTTTTGATTTGTATGCTATTTTAAAAGTGAGTAATAAAAGCACGATCCCTAAATTTTTTTTTTAAAACCCAAATTATTAAATTAATTGTTCGCCACATTCGTAACAAAATCCTGCTTTTTTATTATGTTCTTCAGCATTACAATTGCGGCAATTTTTTGTGTTTAATTTTATTTTTTTTTCATCTCTTCGTGTCATTTCGGAGGTTATAATTCCTGTTGGCACTGCAATTATTGAGTATCCTAATATCATAATTATTGAGGCTATAAATTGCCCTAATCCTGTTGAGGGTGCAATATCTCCATAGCCAACGGTTGTTAGGGTTACAATTGCCCAATAAACGCTTCTTGGAATGCTCGTAAAACCGCTATCGTTACCGCCTTCGACTAAGTACATAATGGTTCCGAAAATAATGCAAAGCATAAAAACAGCTAATAAAAACACTAATATTTTGGCTCTACTTGCTTTTAATGCTTTCATCATTTGATTGCCTTCGCCTATAAAACGAGCGAGTTTTAAAATTCTGAAAATTCGTAATAATCGTAATGCACGTATCGCTACAAGTGCATGTGAACCTGCAAAAAAGATGGCTAAATATTTGGGTATGGTTGATAAAAAATCGATAATACCGTAGAAACTAAAAATGTATTGGCTTGGTTTTTTTATGGTAATTATTCGAGCAAAATATTCGATTGTAAATAAGATGGTGATTATCCACTCGATAATGTTTAGCTCAACTGCGTACTTATTACCTATATGAGTTATGCTTTCGAGCATTACTACTGCTATACTGAATAAAATAAGTAGAAGTAATGCAATGTCAAACCATTTTCCTGCAGGAGTATCTGCTTCGTAAATAATTTCGTGTAAACGGTTTTTCCAATTTTTTTTTTTGGTTGTTGTCAATATTTTTTTTTGTAAATTTAGCTTTTTATCCGTTTATAGGCAAACTAATGGTTCTTTTTACACGTTTACGGCGTAAATAACTTTGTATGGTATGTTGAGTTTCGACATTGTTTTCCATAGGTGTAATTAAATCGCGTAAAATTTCGATGTGTTGTATTTGGTGGTTGAGTTTTACAAAACCATATCCTTTATATTCGCCGTTTTCTAATAATATTACACTTTGTTCTTGTGGTGTTCGCCCTTTATCGAGTATAATTTTATGAGTGCTTTTATGTTGGTATTCACTAATAAATTGTGCAACACGTTTGTTGTAAATTAAATTATTTTCGGCATTACAACATGCTCCATTACATTGTTTATTTTGGTATGCATTACAGGGGTTTTTGTTATCGTTTAATTTGTTAATATATTGACAAAGTTGATAATGTTTTGTAATTCGCTTATTAAAATCGTTAGCTTCTTGCTCTGATGCAAATGCTGTTATTGCTTTTTTACGTCCGTCAGTTTTTGCGTAATAAATAGCATAAAATCCGTTTTTTGTTTTCTCTTTATATAGTGAAAACAGAAAAGGTTTATGACGGCGATTTCGATTGTAAATTGGGTTATTTTTTGTAATTTCTTGGGTTTCTTTTAATATTGAAATTAACTCGCTTCCTGTTTTTTCAAAACTAACGGAATGTACTAATTTTTGTATGTTTTTTGCAATACGTGAGCTACTGATAAAATGCTTATTTATACTTCTTTTTATGTTTTTACTTTTTCCAATATAAATAATTTTTCCATCGGATTGATGTATATAATATACGCCTATATCGTTTGGTAAATTTTCTAAAATAGTCGTAAATTTTTGATGTATTTTTTTTTCTGCTCCCGATTTTATAGTTTGTAAAACAATGGTTTTTTCGATATCTTTAGCTAATAAAACTTTAAAAAGTTCTACTGTTGCTAAGGCATCTCCAGAGGCACGATGCACGTTATTAATTGGGATGCCTAATGCACGAACTAATTTACTGAGTTTGTATTTTTCTTGCTCGGGTAATAGTTTTTTACTGAGTTCAACGGTACATAATGTTTGCTGTGTGAACTCAAAACCTAAACGTCTAAATTCGGTTCTTAAAATACGATAATCAAAAGAGGTGTTGTGTGCAACTAATATACAATCTTTAGTAATTTCGACAATGCGTTTAGCTACTTCATAAAATTTAGGAGCATTTCGTAACATTTTATTGTTAATTCCTGTTAGTTGTACCACAAAAGGCTGAATTGGTTTTTCAGGGTTTACTAAGGATATAAATTGATCTACAATTTGATGTCCATCAAATTTATAGATGGCAATTTCGGTAATGCCTTCTTCATTAAACTTTCCTCCAGTGGTTTCTATATCTACGATTGCGTACAAATGCTACTATTTATAGTTTCTGATGCCAAATATACTACTTCCTATTCTAACCATATTACTTCCGCAGTCAATTGCTAACTTATAATCGCCACTCATTCCCATACTTATAATTTCGAATGCTGAGTTATCTTTTTTTAATTGCTTAAAAGTTTCTTTTAAAGTTAAAAACTCTTGTTGAACTTGTTTTTGATTATCGGTAAAAGTAGCCATTCCCATAACACCTATAATTCTAATATTTTTTAAAGTCGAAAATTCTTTGGATGTTATTATTTCAAATGCTTCTTTGAATGATAATCCGAATTTAGAAACTTCTTTGGCTATTTTTATTTGTAACAAACAATTGATGCTTCTTTTGTGTTTTTTAGCTTGTTTATTAATTTCTTGTAGTAATTTTAAACCATCCACAGCGTGTATCAAATGTACATATTCTGCCATGTATTTTACTTTATTACGTTGTAAATTCCCTATCATGTGCCACTCAATATCTTTTGGAAGTATTTCCCATTTAGCGGTCATTTCTTGAATTTTATTTTCGCCAAAAACACGTTGCCCTGCATCATATGCTTCTTGTAGTGATGCAATGGGTTTGGTTTTAGAAACAGCTACTAAAGTTACGTTTTTAGGTAGTTGTGCTTTTGTGCTATGTAAGTTTTGCTGAATGCTCATGTTTTAAATATCATGCCCTTTTTTTAATGTAAAATATAAAATCGAAATGACTAAATATAACAATTTTTTTACGAAATTTAGGAGTTAGTTATAAGTCTAATTAATTGTACTCAAAATTCATAAATACTTAATCCGCTACGTAATTTTGGTTCTATATACGTGCTTTTTGGGGGCATTTTTAAACCTTGGTCAGCAATTTTTTTCATGGTTGCTACATCAATTGGTAACATGCCAAAAGCAACGGTAAAAGGTCCGTTATCTACGATGTCTTTTAATTGATACGCATCTTTTGTGCCTGGTAAATAATCAATACGTTTGTCGTTTCTTAGGTCGATAATACCTAAAATGGGATTTAAAACTAAATGGTATAAAATTTGCGTATCTAAAGCCTCTAATATATTTTCAAAATGCTTGTCTGTATTTCGTAAATATAAGGAATAAAATTCACCATATAAATACATGCTAAAATGATGTTTTTTAGTAGGTTTGTATAATTGGTGACCTCTGTTTTCAATACGAAAATGAGTATCGAGTTCCATTAAAAAATCATTTTTATTGAAACCGTTTAACCCTTCAATTAATCGATAAAATTCGTAAATTTTTAAATTGGATTCAGGTATTAAAAAACTCATAAAATGATTTTGTGTAACTCCGCTAACAAATTCACCGTTTTTCTTAAAATCTTGTGCTAATAAGGCAGAGGAAGCACTCCGATGATGTCCGTCTGCAATATATAAGCTGTCTATTTTTTTAAATTCTGCTGAAATATGATGTATTAAAGTATCGTCTTTTATTAACCATAAATGATGTGTAACCCTATCGGTTGTAGAAAATTCGTACTCAGCACGTGTTTTCATAATTTCAGTAAAAGTGGCATCTAAAGTGTCGTTGTCAGGATATGTTAGTAAAACAGGTTCGGCATTAAAGCCAACGGTATTTAAATAATTTTTAAATAATTTTTCTTTATGTTCTAAAGTGTCTTCATGAATTTTAATTCGATTGTTTTCATAATCTTCTACGGATGTTGCTCCAATAATTCCGCAAAAAGTATGTGTTCGAGTAATCATTTTATACAACATAAATGAAGGTTTTTCATCTTGTATAAAAAAACCTTCATCTTTAAACTCTTTATATCGATTGCGTACTAATTTAAAACGTTTTTTGCCAGAAATTTCTTTTTCAAACTTAAAACCAGGATTTATAATGTGTAAAAATGAATATGGATTATAGCTTAAACGTATTTTTAATTCGTTTGCACTATATGCGTGATAAGATCTTGTAACCACTAAGTTAGCTTTGTCTCTTGCGGGTCTTACTATTTTAAAAGGTTTTACGATTGACATTTGTAACGTTTAAAAGTTAGAATAGAGGTATTTAGTGTTTAATTTTTATGTTATTTTAAAAATTGCTTAGCTACGGTTTCGGATTTTCTACTTTGTGAATAATCATAAAAACCCTCTCCAGATTTTGCTCCTAATTTACCAGCACTAACCATATTTACTAATAATGGACAAGGTGCATATTTAGGGTTTTTAAATCCGTTATGCATTACATTTAAAATAGATAAACAAACGTCTAGTCCAATAAAATCAGCTAATTGTAAAGGCCCCATTGGGTGCGCCATACCCAATTTCATTACGGTATCAATTTCTGTTACACCTGCTACTCCATTGTATAAAGTTTCAATAGCTTCGTTAAGCATTGGCATTAAAATACGATTGGCAACAAACCCAGGGTAATCATTAACTTCAGTAGGTGTTTTTCCTAGTTTTTTTGATAAATCCATAATAGTTTCAGTTACTTTATCAGAAGTATTGTAACCACGAATAATTTCTACTAATTTCATAATAGGAACAGGATTCATAAAATGCATACCAATTATTTTTTCGGGTCTATTGGTGGCTGCTGCAATTTGAGTAATCGATATGGAAGAGGTATTGGTTGCTAAAATGGTGTTCACATTACATAATTCATCTAAATCTTTAAAAATCCGTAATTTTAAATCAAAATTTTCGGTAGCTGCTTCAACTACTAAATCGACTCCAATAACACCTTCTTTTAAAGAGGTAAAGGTTGTAATGTTAGCTAAAGTTTCATTTTTATTTATTTCAGTAATACGTTCCTTTGCAACCATACGGTTTAAGTTTTTAGAAATGGTTGCCATTCCTTTGTCAATAGATGCTTGTGCAATGTCTATTAATTGTACTTGGTATCCGCTTTGAGCGAATGTGTGTGCAATACCATTTCCCATAGTTCCTGCGCCAATAACTGCTATTTTTTTCATAATAATGTCCACAAAAGTGAATGATTTTTTTAGATTATTTATTGTATTATATTTTTTTAAAATTAGGAATAATTTAATTTTTAACTAAAAACAAGCTATTATTTGATGCGCAATACGCAATGCTTCGGTGCCGTCTTTTAAGGTAACAATTGGTGTGGTATTATTGTTGATAGCATCAGCAAAACTATTTAATTCATCTAAAATAGCATTGTTAGCTTCCACTTCTGGGTTGTCAAAATAAATTTGTTTTTTTACACCTTCTGCGTTTTGTAAAATCATGTCAAAATCTCCAGGAGTTTCTGGAGCATCTTTCATTTTTACAACTTCACATTTTTTGCTTAAAAAATCTACAGAAATGTAAGCGTCTTTTTGAAAAAAACGTGATTTACGCATGTTTTTTAATGAAATTCTACTTGAAGTTAAGTTGGCAACACATCCGTTTTCGAACTCTAAACGCGCATTTGCAATATCTGGTGTTTCACTAATTACTGAAACGCCACTTGCTGATACTTTAGTAACTTTTGATTTTACAACGCTCAAAATAGTATCAATATCGTGTATCATTAAATCCAAAACTACAGGTACATCAGTGCCACGCGGATTAAATTCTGCTAAACGGTGGGCTTCAATAAACATTGGGTTTTTTATTTTATTTTTAACTGCCATAAACGCAGGATTAAAACGCTCTACGTGACCTACTTGTCCTTTTACACCGTATTGTTTTGCGAGTTTTAAAATATTTTCAGCCTCTTTAAGAGTATTAGCTATTGGTTTTTCTATAAATAATTGTTTTTTAGACTTTATAACTTGCACCGCACAATCATGATGAGAAAGAGTAGGCGTTACAATATCAATTACATCAACAGCATCAATAAGTTCTTGAATGGTATCAAATGCTTTGTAACCAAATTCGGCTTCAATTTTAATTGCATTTTCTTTAATAGGGTCATAAAACCCTACCAATTCATATTTATCCGATTCGTTTAATAAACGTAAATGTATTTTACCTAAGTGACCAGCACCTAAAACGCCTGCTTTTAACATAAAAAATTCTTATTTTTAAATGGAATTCAAAAATAAGAATTTAAAGTGTGAGATTGTAAATATTCGTTAAAAATATTTTGAATACACAAAAAATTATCGAATATATAATTGTACTCTTTGTACAACTATGTTGTTTGGTCCAGGCATACCACCAGCTGCATAAGAATTTATGCTACCTAATGAATACCACCATGTACCTGTACTTGGAACTCCATCTAAATAGGTAGAAGTGCCACTTCTTTCCAACCCGCCCCAGCCACTACCATTAGCAGCTATAGTAATAGCTGTATAACCTGCTACAGGATTTGTAGTTGATCCACCACTACGTGGGTTAAAAGTTTGACTCCAGTGATTGGTAATAGCTTGGTCTGGGTAATGTAAACGAAATTCATACGTTCCTGCTGTGGTTTGTAGCTCGTCAATTTTTTGTAGAATAGAATATTTATTTGTTGTAATACCAGGGAATGAAACATTAAAAAAGTCAGCTTGAGCGTCACTAGCCCAATAACCACCTATAACATCATGATTAAAGATTAAAGTCCATCCACCACCATTATCGGTTTGATTGCAATAGCAGTTGTATGGAGCGTTACCTCCAGCACCGTCAGAGTCTATTGAGTAAACTCCATTAGTAGTGAACCCAGCAACCATTAATTCTTGGCAGTTTTTTAAAATAGGAGGTGCAGTAGCGGCAACAGGAATATTTAGAGTACATGTACCAACACTACCTGCTAATGAAATGGTAAAATTGTCAGTGCCAACGCTTATAGGGGTTCCTGTGCTAGATAATGTAATGCTGTGTGTTCCTGCAGTTAATAAAACTCCAGATGCAGTAAAGCTATAACCATTTACGGTATTGGTAGTTATGCTATATGAATCAGCTGCGGTTGTTGTTATAGATACTATTATGGTATTTGTCGTGTTATTTGGAGTGCCTGCGACATAGTAGCCATTAACAATAGGGCTAGGAGGACAAACTAATGATTTGATAGCACTTGTTGTGCCTAAGCAAGCGGACCAAACGGAGCCGTTAAAATATTGAAAACAAGTAGTGTCTAAATTATAAACAAACAACCCTTCTGCAGGAGCAGTAATTGCATCTCTTTGTGCAGTCGTCATTCTTGGAGGTAGTAACCCTTTTGTAGTAGAGGTAATATCTAAAACAGAAGAAATATCAGGGGTAACTGTTCCAATACCTACTTGAGCATTTAAATGGATATTGATTAGTAATAGTAGTATGACTAATTTTTTCATTATTTTATAA
>CAZWNY010000002.1:0-40994 GCA_964635575.1 uncultured Kordia sp.
AAATTACGGTAAACAAATCAAAATCAGAATTAGCAAAATACCTAACTACAATGGAAAATTTTGGCAATTTAATGCCCGAAGGAACCAAATTTGAAGTACTAGACCAAGATTCCTTTATTTTTGCTTTAAAAGGAATGCCCGATATTAAATTACGACTACAAGAAAAAACTGAAGATAAAATAGTTTTAGGTGCTGCCGGCGGAAAAATGCCATTCACATTAACAGCGATTTTAACTGAAATAGAACCTCATAAAACAGAAACTCAATTAACTTTTAGCGGCGATTTTAACCCAATGATGGCAATGATGATCAAAAGACCTATTACTAAATTTATAGAACAATTAACCTCTCGACTAAGTGCGTCTTAACATCATTATTCCATAAAAACTAATACAATAACTGTATTTCCTTAAGGCGAAATTCTTTTATAATTTCATCTTCTAAAAGCACTTGTAGCAATCCATTTTTTGTTACCCCTTTTATATAACCTGTAAACATTTTACCTGTTGCATTCTTAAATGTTGCAGGTTTGTTTTTTTTAAATAAAACCAAATCATAATCTGCATAAACTTCATCGAACAAGTTTAACTGTAAACGGTTTATTTGCAGTTTCAAGTTTTGCAAAAACAATTGCAATACTTCATCTAAATTATACAATACACCTGTTTGTTTTTTCATTGATGTTGCTTTAAAATTAGTTGGAAATTGCAATTGATTTACATTTAAACCAATACCAATAATTGTATTATTTCCAGATTTTGTTTTAGTGTTTTCAATTAAAACCCCTGAAATTTTTTTATTATCTGACAAAATATCGTTTGGCCACTTAATATGTAAATTAGGAACCTGAAATTTTTTTAGCGTATTAAATATTGCAACTGCTATCGCACAATTTAAGTAAAATTGATGCTCTATTTTTAAAAAAGACGCTTCTACAAAAACACTAAAGGTAAGATTGCTCCCTTTTTCAGTTTCCCAAACACTACCCATTTGCCCTTTTCCTTCTGTTTGATTTTCAGCAACAACTACTGTAAAACTAGACACTAAGCTAGCCTTTAACAACTCCTTTAAGTAGTTATTTGTAGAATCTATGGTATGGAGTTTGATCGTTTTAATACTGCAAATGTAAAACTTATAATAAAACTAGCCATTTAACCACAAAAAAATAATATTTTTGCAAATTCAAATTACAATATATTTAATGTCAGAAAACAATAAAAACACAGATGCTTTAATTACAAACATAATTAAAGGAATGGAAGAAGTAAAAGGTATTGATATTACGATACTTGATTTACGTGAAATAGAAAACACCGCTTGCGATTACTTTATTATTTGTAATGGTAATACCAATACACAGGTTAATGCAATTGTAGGATCTATTCAAAAAATAGTAAGTAAAGCAATACAAGAGAAACCTTGGCACATTGAAGGCAGTGATAATGCCGAATGGGTTTTAATGGATTATATAAACGTTGTCGTACACGTTTTTCAAAAACACATTAGAGAATATTATGATATTGAAGGACTTTGGGGAGATGCCAAAATAACTTCAATAGAATCTAATTACTAAAAAACACCCCAAATAAAATGTCAGAAGATAAAAAAGACCAAAAAAAAGTAAAAATCAATGCATTTTGGATATACGGAGCTGTATCTTTATTATTAATCGTTTTTATACTAGGCACAAGTTCTCCAACAAGTAAAGAGTACTCTTTAACACAGTTTAAAGAGCTGGTACGTAATAGCAATGATATTAAAAACATTGAAATTGCACCCAACACACATGTTGCTAATATTTATTTAACCGATCAGGCTTTAGAAAAAGAAAAATATAAAAAATACATAGCAAAAAAAGGGTTTTCATTTAACAACAAACAACCTAACTTTTCGGTAAAATTTTTAGATATTCGAAATTTTCAAAACTTTTTAGATAGTCAATTATTAAAGGGAAAGAAATTTGAATACACCTCAAAACCTCAAGACACTACTTTTTACGATTTATTAGGAACTATTTTACCCTTTATTTTAATTATTGGAGTTTGGATATTTATTATGAAACGTATGTCTGGCGGAGCAAGTGGTGGTGGGCCAGGAGGACAAATTTTTAACATCGGAAAATCTAAAGCTAAATTATTTGACCAAAAAACAGACGTAAAAACTACCTTTAAAGATGTTGCTGGCTTAGAAGGCGCAAAAGAAGAAGTGCAAGAAATTGTAGATTTTTTAAAACATCCAAAAAAATATACCGCATTAGGAGGAAAAATACCAAAAGGTGCATTATTAGTCGGATTACCTGGTACTGGTAAAACATTATTAGCAAAAGCAGTTGCAGGAGAAGCAGAGGTTCCTTTTTTCTCTTTATCAGGATCTGATTTTGTAGAAATGTTTGTAGGTGTTGGCGCTTCAAGAGTACGTGATTTATTTAAAAAAGCAAAAGAAAAATCGCCTTCCATTATTTTTATTGATGAGATAGACGCCATTGGTAAAGCGAGAGGAAAAAATGCAATGAGTGGCAGTAATGACGAACGTGAAAACACATTAAACCAACTACTAACCGAAATGGATGGTTTTGGGTCCAAACACAATGTAATTGTATTAGCAGCGACCAACAGAGCTGATGTTTTAGACAAAGCATTAATGCGTGCTGGCAGATTTGATCGTCAAATTTATGTAGATTTACCAGATGTTAGAGAGCGTAAAGAAATTTTTGAAGTACACTTACGACCTTTAAAATTAAAAAAAGGATTAGATGTTGAGTTTTTAGCAAAACAAACTCCCGGTTTTTCTGGAGCTGATATTGCCAATATTTGTAATGAATCCGCTTTAATTGCCGCAAGACACGATAAAAAAGAAATTGAAAAGCAAGATTTTTTAGACGCCATAGATAGAGTTATTGGTGGTTTAGAAAAGAAAAATAAAATCATTACACCTTCAGAAAAAAAAGCAATTGCTTACCATGAAGCTGGTCATGCAACTGTAAGTTGGATGCTTGAGCACGCATCTCCGTTAATAAAAGTTACTATTGTTCCTCGTGGAAACTCATTAGGCGCTGCCTGGTATTTACCTGAAGAACGCATGATTGTACGTCCTGAACAAATGCTAGATGAAATGTGCGCAACAATGGGCGGAAGAGCCGCTGAAAAAGTGATTTTTAATCAAATTTCGACAGGCGCTTTAAGCGATTTGGAAAAAGTAACCAAACAAGCAAGAGGTATGGTTACGGTTTACGGTTTAAGCGAGAAACTAGGTAACGTTACTTACTACGACTCATCAGGGCAAGAAAACTACGGTTTTTCTAAGCCATATAGTGAGAAAACCGCTGTATTAATTGATTCTGAAATTTCAAGTATTATCGAAAAACAGTACCAAAGAGCTATACACATTTTAGAGAGCAATAAAGAAAAATTAATTGAGCTCGCTGAAGTTTTATTAGAAAAAGAAGTTATTTTTAAAGACGATTTAGAAAAAATATTTGGGAAAAGACCTTTTATTAAAGAGCTACCAATAGTAATAAATAAAGAGGAGGAATAAAAATTTTAGTTTTTAGAAACCTACCATTAGTAAATTTACTATTTCGTTCATTATTTAATAATCGAATTTGTAGTTCGTTTACCCTTTGTTTTTAGCTTGTTTTTACAATAAGTCTTTATTAACGTTCTGAAAACTTAAGCGATATATAAATTGATCGAAAGGAAAAATATTTAGTATGTTTGAATACTTAAAAGCTATAGAATGGAATTTTCTGGATAATCTCAAAATTACATATCCAGAAATTAAAATAAATACATTATTGGTTTGAAGAAAAAATGAAAGTTTTTCAATAAAATTAACAACAAAAAAACAAATTAATTTAATTCTAATCCTCAGTTTATTGATATCCCAAAAGCATTAATGATGTCACAAAAAAGAAAAAAACCTAATAAAGTACTGAAAAAACCGTTTCTAAGTTATTATCTGTAAGTTGTTAATTTGTTTCCAAATGTTTAATTAATTGAATCATACTTTTTTGATCTTTGTAGCTTACATCGTATTTTTTAAGATAAGCTTTATATGTTTTTTTCTTATCAGAAAATAGTTTTCGGAGTTGTCTTATGTTTGTAAACTTATTCAATTTTCCGTTTCTTTCTAACCAATAATACCTGTATGGTTTTGTTTTATAACCATCAGGTAATTCTAAACTTAAGTTATTACCCTTATTAATAAAATTAGAAAAATGGTAGTTGGCAAGGTTTTGAGATTTCGTTCCGAATCCGCCTTCTGCAGAAGGAGCTATCAAATCACATTTGTGTTCGACATATAAATTAACTTTAGATTGGTGTACGAGTTCAAAAAATTCATTATTGAGTATCACAAATTTTCTATCATCAATCAAAACAGAATCTACCTGCTCTTTTATTAATGAAAGTTCGACACTTTTATTTTTAAAAATCATTTCTTTGGTTAGCGAATTATAATTTAATAAAGCGTCATTTTCAGCTCCTGTTTTCATAAAAACAGTTCCTTGGGTAAATTCAGGGGAAATGAAATATGTGTGTTTTTCGGTGTTAACTTGAGAATATGACGTAAAAAAGGATAGTAAAAAAATTGATAACCAAATAATTAGACGATTGGAATTCATGTTTTATTATTTTTATAGAGATTAAAGTAAATTTTGTTTGTTACGGATAGTAGTAAAAACCCTAAATTCGTAGCAAACGAATGTAGGTTTTTTTTACGAAAAAACCAATTTTTAAAGAAAAAACAGCGTTTAGCTTGTGATTTTTAATACAACTATTGATAGCATTCCTAAAAATAAAGTAATTTTTAATACCAAACTTAAGTGTGTAAAATGAGTTTTATTTTTAGCGGACACTAATTTTACAGCACAATATAGAAGCGGAGCTATTATAGCTATTATAAAGTAGCTTAATAAATACGTGTTTTCATATAAATAAGCAAGTACATAATAAAACACGGTAGCAATGGTAATTAAACAAATTATAAGCGCAATGTTACTTGCTCGTTTTCTTCCTAAAGTTAAAGGTAATGTATTATAATCCGCTTTATAGTCGCCATCAACATCTTCTAAGTCTTTTATAATTTCACGTATTAAATTAATTAAAAATGCAAAAATTGCGTAGTGAAATAAAATTTCAAACATAAAAACATATGCGTCTCTGTTGTTTACATTAAGCATAGGTGTAATTTCAAAAAGACCGACTATTAAAATCGAAAAACCAACCAATACAGAAACTAAAATATTACCGATTAAAACACTAGATTTTAATGACGTAGCATATTTATATAATAAAAAAGACGCTATTAAGAACAGTGTTGCAAAACTATTTTTATCTATTTGCCAAGAAACATAAATTCCTAAAATAATCCCTAAAACGGTAAAAATCATAAACAGATTATTTGCCTTTTCTTCGGTAATGTGTTTTCCTATAATTTGTTTGTTGGGTTTGTTTATGGCGTCTGCTTCTACATCATAAATATCGTTAATAATATAACCTGCTGCTGCAATGAAAAGTGTAGCAAAAACTAAAGCGGCAAATGAGGTGTTATTTAGGGCAGTTGTTAAATTGATTTTTTCAAACTGAGGTAATTTAAAAAAAACATACTTAATTAGGCATTGTACAAATGCAATCATAAATAGGTTTTTGTATCTAATAAGGTTAAGTATATACATGTTTTAATGACAAAGTAATTGAATAATTTAAGGTAATATTTTTTTTTTAAAGCTAATCGTATTTTGCTTCAAACTGAGTGCTCCATTTTTGTTGCACACGCATTACTTGTTCAATAACTTCTCTTACGCATCCTTTACCACCATTAATTTGCGAAATATAACCGGAAACATCTTTAACTTCAGGAGCTGCGTCTTGTGGGCAAACCGATAAACCTACTTGTTGCATTACAGGGATATCAGGAATATCATCTCCCATGTATAAACAATTTTTGGGTTTTATGTTTTTTAAAGCGCAATAAGCTTCAAATTGAATTATTTTATGATGTGCGCCTAAATAAATATCCGTAATTCCTAAACCTTCTAATCGTTTACGAACTCCTTCATTACTTCCGCCTGAAATAATACAAACATTATAACCAGCCATAACAGCCGATTTTAGTGCATAACCATCTTTAATGTTCATGCTTCTTAGCATTTCGCCATCAGTAGTAACCGTAATAATTCCATCGGTAAGCACACCATCTACATCAAAAATTAACGTAGTAATATGATTCATTAATTGTTTATAACTTGTCGTCATAGGTGTTTTGTATTGATTGGGTTAGTAATTTATATATTTCTTGTTGCGTTTTATCTTGCAAATAATTAATATGTGTATCAATTACTTTTTGATCGTTTCGTTTTGCAGGACCAGTCTGACTTTCTTTAGCCGATAAATGTACTATTTTTTGAGAAGTTTCTAAAATTAACGGTTTTAAAATATCGAAAGAAACCTGATGCTTATTACAAATTTCAGTTGCTTTTAGGTATAAATGATTTACAAAATTATTAACAAAAATTGCCGCTATATGTACTGCTTTTCGTTGTTTGGAATTAATAAAATGAATTTTTTCAGAAATACTTTTGGCAAGTAGTTGTAAGGTTTGTTCATCTTTTTGCTGTTCCGCTTCAATACAAATGGGTATGTTTTTAAAACAAATAGTTTTGTTTTTAGTAAAACTTTGTAACGGATAAAACACGCCTTTTCGGTTAAAACTACTTAATTTATCTATAGCAATACTACCTGAGGTATGCACGACTAATCTATTTTTAAAAAATATTTTTTCAGATAAACCAACAATCACATCATCAGGTATTGCAATAATATATACATCGGCAACTATTAAATCAGAAAAAGAAAGTGTAGTTTTAGTCTTATTTTTAAATGGCAATAATCCTTTTTTAGTTCGGTTATATACCTGAACAACCGTTACTGATTCTGTTTTTTGAAAAGCGTTAAATAAATGTGTAGCCACATTTCCTGTTCCTAAAAGTACAATTGTAATCATAAAGCTAAAGTAATAGAAACTGTTCGGTTATAAAAGTAATTTGCAATATCTTTGTATAAATCAATAAAAAAAACTAGATGCTAACAGATATTAAAAACAGAGCAGATATTTTTATTTTAGTAACTACTTTTTACGCTAAAATCAGAAAGGATAAAGAGTTAGGTCCTATTTTTAATAACGCAATACAAGATTGGAACTCACATTTAATACACCTTACTGATTTTTGGGAAAGTCAACTGTTTATGAAAAACGTGTTTAACGGTAATCCGTTACGAAAACACATTGAGGTCGATAATGACATGGGAAACACATTAGATAACGACTTATTTGGTTTATGGCTACAATATTGGTTAGGCACAATAGATGATTTGTTTGAAGGAAAAATAGCTGCTTTAGCAAAAGAGCGTGCACGAAACATAGCAACCTTTATGTTTATGGGAATTTTTAATGCTCGTGTAAATCTTAATAAAAAAAATAAAAACGCCTAAAATTACTTTTTTGGCAACTAATCAGTTATCAACTGAAACTCAAATTTAGCGATTAAATTTAAAGTCTCAATAATATTCATTCCATTTTTGACTGTAGTATCTATCACTGACCGGGTTTTAGCAAAATTTTGAACAGTTTCAGTTTTTTTTAAATTGCCCTTTCAGAAGCGTTATTATCAGTAGGAAATTGCTCAATAAAGAGAAAAACAAAGAAGGTTTGTCTTTCTCTTTTCATTCGTTTATAAAAGGAGTATAATTCTTTTTGTTTAATATCTGGAGGATTGTTTATCAATTCTTCATGTTCTAATATGATGCTAAATATTTGGATACTATTTTGATAATATTGAGCAATAATTTGCTATTTAAGAGCCATCGCTTTGTTGCGTAATTTTCGAAATTTAACTCTCCAAGATGCTTTAGGATATATTTGGTTAAGGTAATTCAATTTACGAAGTAAGTGAGGCAAACAATTTTGATGATTTTATGCAATAGTTTTTATTTGAAGTTTCCATCCATCATGTACTATTGGAAACCCTTGTTTGAAATGGTCGTTTACAGCATTAAATTTTCTGTTTTCAGAATTTGTTATATAAGTAAGTTTATTGGTTTGTCAAGCCCAAAACATTGTTTGTTTCCATTTATTCTCACTCCTGTTTCATCTGTTACAACAAGTGTTCTAAAATTAATTAAAGTAATGATAAACTCCTACTTCATTAATTTCGTTAAGTAATTTTTTTTCAAAAAGATGCCCGCAATTTTTCTTTAATTCCTGTATTATAAAGATATTTTTTTTTCTTTTAAATAAAAATGTTAGTGTGGCAGTTTACTTCGGAATACTCCGTATAAAAATGTTCCAATAATCGCAAATATTAGGACTACTAATATAGATAAAAAACCTGCTCCTATTAGTGCAAAAATTGGACCTGGGCAAGCTCCTGCTAAAGCCCAACCTAAACCAAAAAGAATGCCTCCATACATGTAACGACTAAAGCTTTTATTTTTTGGGGGAAATAAAATTTCGTCTCCATAAAATGACTTTATGTTAAAACGTTTAATTACTTGTATTGTAATTACGCCTAAAACTAATGCCGAACCGATAATACCATACATGTGAAAAGCTTCAAAACGAAACATTTCATAAATCCGAAACCAAGAAGCGGCTTCACTTTTAAACATGGTTATACCAAATAAAATACCAATACCTAAATATACTATTGCTTTCATATTAAAAAATTAAAGGGAATAAAAAATGTACCATAAATAAGCCTCCTATAAAAAAACCGATTACTGCTATTAATGATGGTAATTGTAAGTTACTTAACCCCGAAATAGCATGACCTGATGTGCAACCGCCTGCATAACGTGCTCCGAAACCGACTAATAAACCGCCTATTGCTAATAATGTTAAATTTTTGAAGTTATAAAATACGGACATATCAAACAATTCGGTTGGTAAATATGCAGTTCCTGCACTTTGAAAACCTAATTCTTTTAAGTTTTTAATGGTGTCTGGGTTTAAAACCACTTGTGCAACATTGGCGTCTGTTAAATAATTTGATGCGATAAAACCACCAATAATAGCCCCTAAAACTACGGTTAAATTCCAGCGTTGCATTTTCCAGTCAAATTGAAAAAAAGTGGCGACATTATCTGCTCCACATAATGTACATAATGTTCTTAGGTTTGCCGACATTCCAAAACTTTTATCGACCATCAGTAATAAAAATAATACAAAAGCAATCATAGGTCCAGAAATATACCATGGCCAAGGTTCAAATATCCAATTCATAAATAAAGTTTTAACGTTGATAAATAAACAAAATGTGACGAATTAATTTTCTATCTAATTAATTTTTTTGTCTTAATCTTTTTGTAAAATAATACTGTTTATATCCTGTTGTCCAATAAAATTCAAAATTAGTTAAAAATATACTTTTAAGCTAATAAAATGGTTGAAAATTCTGTTTTTTTTTAAGCAAGCCCCTTGTTTTTAGATTGGATAAAAATCGATTATTTGTTGAAGATTCTGCGGATTTCCTTTATTTATAACGTATTTTGTGCAAAACCATCAATGTTATTGAAAAAGGAAGTAAACTCAACATAAGTAAAGAAATGCTTTTGTAAAAGATTCACAAGGTTAGAAAAACTCCACGCTCTTATAAGTTTCTTTTTCATAACATTAATGAGTTGCAATGCTATCAAGGCACACCAAATTTGATTACCCACTATATTTGACATAGAGCCAGATTTTTTTTAGTTTATAGCCCAAGCTTTCGCTACTTGTTATAAGCGATCGGTTTTTAGGCACATCAAATTTTACTTTGATTGGTTTGGCTTGTTGGTTTATTGTTATAAAACAACGGGATTGCATTCTTAAGGTTTTTTTTATAATCAACCAATTGCCCATTTTCATTAAAAAAAAATAGCATTAGGAAAACCGAAGGAATAAACATCTTGAAAAGAATTGAAGACTTTCGGGTCTTTAAAATCATTAAACTTTTGGTTAAATCTCTGCAAGGCTATTGTTACATAAGCCACATTTCTTCTAACTGTATTTTTCTTATTATTTCTTTTATAGTCGACAAACCTAAGTCTAAAAAATAAATAATAGAAAAAATAATTGCAACAAACTGAAGAAGCATTACCCAATATATATAATACCCTATATACATTCATCCGATTAAATATCCTAATAAATACATAGTATTGCTATATTAAAAAAAAATCATTTTCTTGTAATTATCTTCTTTTTTAAAAAAATTAAAAACTATTAAAATAGAAGATAATACTATGTGATTGGACTAAAAATAAAAACAGATGGAACGTCTAAATACACCTGCATTCCGTTTTCATATTTTCAACTAAAAGGTATATTATATACTATTATAACATAAAGTAGTCTTGAAAAAAAGCTAATGTTTAAGGTTTTATTTGTTGTATAAAAATAGTACTCCAAATTTTAAATAGTTGGCTAGTTTGTTTTTTGTGTTCCTAATTATTAAAGTTTAAAGTGACTAAAATTTATCTAATAATAATAATAATAGTCTAATTATTGGTTTATTATTTTTTTAGAGACACTTAATTATGCCTTATAGATTTTTCAATATTCCTAGTATTCGCATTCCATTTTAAATAATTTTGTCAACATATTAGAGGTTACCCCATTTAAAACGCAACAAAAAATAAAAACGCCTAAAATTACTTTTTTTAACACTTTTAATCGAAATAAAAAATCGTACTTTTGGTGCGATTTTAAAAGCATAAAACATGAGATTTAAGTTAGGTAAAATTTTATTTTCAACCCGTTTAATGGCAACATTATTTATTGTTTTTGCAGGTGCAATGATGGTAGGTACTTTTTTAGATATGGGAGCAGAAACTTCACCAACACCATATTCCAGAAAACTAGTGTATAACGCATGGTGGTTTGAAGCTATTATGGGTTTTTTTATACTCAACTTTGCAGGAAATATGTTTAGGTACAAGCTATTTCGGAAAGAAAAATGGGCAACCCTACTATTACATGTCGCATTTATATTTATTATTTTAGGCGCATTTGTAACGCGTTACATTAGTTACGAAGGCATTATGCCTATTAGAGAAGGCGTTACCTCAAATACTTTTTTATCCGAAAAAACCTACCTAAAAATTATGGTAGACGGCAACTATAAAATAAATGGCGAACAACAACGAAAAACTATAAACGAACCTTTATTATTATCCGAAAAACTAACTACCGATTTTAAAATTAATAACACCTATAACAATCAGCCATTCAATATAAGTGCCGTTCGTTTTATTGAAAATGTCGAAAAAAAGCTCGTAGCATCAACAAACGGAAAAAACTATATAAAACTAGTAGAAGCAAGCGGAGGCAAGCGGCACGATCATTACCTAAAAGAAGGCGCTATAACCGACATACACAACATCCTTTTTGCTTTCAACAACCCTACAAGAGGCGCAATAAACATTAACCGAAACGCAGACGGAGCACTAACAATATCCACTCCTTTTAAAGGAACCGTAATGCGTATGGTAGATCAAAAAAAGTTTACGGTAACAAAAGACAGTGTACAACCTTTAATGTTACGCTCACTTTACAACCTACAAAACATACAATTTGTATTACCCGAAAACGTAATAAAAGGCGAATATAAAATCGTAAAATCGAAAGAAAAACAACCAAATGATGCCTTAACCATAAAAATAATTGCAAATAATCAAACCAAAAAAATTACGCTATTAGGAGGGAAAGGAATGACCAACAAACCACAGTCTTTTAAACTCGGTAATTTAGAATTTCATATAAGTTACGGAGCAAAAGAAATGAAACTTCCATTTAGTATTAAATTAAACGATTTTATTGCCGATAAATATCCAGGTAATGCAAGTGCATTTAAAGCATTTAAAAGTAAAGTAACCGTAATAGATAAAAACGAAACGTTTGATTATGACATCTATATGAATAATATTTTAGAACATAACGGATATAAATTTTTTCAAGCACAATTTGATCCAGATGAAAAAGGAACAATCCTTTCTGTAAATCACGATTCTTGGGGAACTTGGATATCCTATTTAGGATATGTAATGTTATATTTAGCAATGTTAGCTATACTTTTTTTAAAAAATACACGATTTTCCGATTTAAAAAAACAATTAAAAAAAGTAAAACAAAAAAAGAATGCATTATTAATCGTATTACTTTTAGGTAATACAATTGCCTTTTCTCAAAACCACAATCAACATAAATTAACACTACAACAAATAGACTCCATAGTACAAAAAAGAGCATTCAATAAAACAGAAGCTGCAAAATTTGGGGCATTAGTAATACAAGATTTTGGAGGACGAATGAAGCCCCTAAACACCTATGCACTAGAGTTTATCCGAAAACTATCAGGCAAAGACCAATACAAAGGTTTAGACGCCAACCAAATATTTTTATCCATTATTCAAAACCATCGATTATGGTTAGAAGTACCAATAATAAAACTAAAAAGAGGTAATGATAGCATTCGTAAAACACTAGGGGTTCCGTTAAACACAAAGCACGTAGCGTTAGCTGACTTTTTCGATAAAAAAGGAAACCCAAAAATTAGCAATAAACAATTAGCAAACGCAACCACAACATTTAACCCAAATAACTTTCAAAAAGACATAAAACGACTGTATCAGCAACAACAATTATTTTCAGAAGTACTATTGGGCAACGCACTTAAAATATACCCAATACCAAATAACCCCATAAACAAATGGGTTTCATACAGCGAATTAAACGAAGTAGATTACGGAAGCCCCGAAGCAAATAAAAACATAAAAATGCTGTTTCCAGCATACATTAGTGCGTTAAAAACAGGTAAAAAATCAGGAGACTATACACTAGCAGACACACTTTTAGACGGCTTTAACAGTTTACAAAAAAAATACAGCGCACACATAATACCATCCGAAAACAAAATAAAAGCAGAAATAACATACAACAAACTAAATGTTTTTAAAAACTTAATGAGCTATTACGGACTATTTGGTGTCGTCTTATTTTTTACACTAATCTTTCAAATATTTAAAGACACAAAAAAAATTCAGATAACCGTAAAAATACTAAAAATAGCAATCATTATCTGTTTTATAGTGCATACCGCAGGACTAATAATGCGTTGGTACATATCAGGTCACGCGCCTTGGAGTGACGCTTATGAATCCATCATTTACGTATCATGGGCAACCATGCTATTCGGGTTAATTTTCGGACAAAAATCCGACCTAACCATAGCGTCAACCGCATTTGTAACCACTATCCTATTATGGGTAGCACATCTAAACTTCATCGACCCCGCAATAGGAAACCTACAACCCGTACTAAATAGCTATTGGTTAATGATACACGTAGCCGTAATAGTAGCCAGTTACGGACCATTTATATTAGGCGCAATACTAGGAATAGTAACCCTGTTTTTAATACTATTAACCAATAAAAACAATAAAGAAAAAATAGATTTAAACATAAAAGAAATCACTATAATTAATGAAATGGCATTAACCGTAGGACTCGTAATGCTAACCATAGGAAATTTTTTAGGTGGCATGTGGGCAAACGAAAGTTGGGGACGTTATTGGGGCTGGGACCCAAAAGAAACTTGGGCACTTATAAGTATTATGGTATATGCCTTTGTAATACACATGCGTTTAGTACCTGGTTTACGTAGCAGATGGTTTTTTAATTGGATGGCAATTTTAGCATTCGCAAGTATTATTTTTACTTATTTTGGAGTAAACTTTTACTTAGTAGGTTTACACTCCTACGCAAGCGGCGACAAAACCATGTCCAACAACGGTATTATTATTGCCTTTGTAATTTGGGTAGTTTTAGGATTAGTTTCGTACCCAAAATTTAAAAAATATTATAAAAAATAATTATAATTTGGGCGTTACCCCGTAAAAAAACGGGGTCGCGCTATCACTACTCACTTTTAAAATTGCATAAATGCAACAATTTTAAAGAGTTCAGACACACCGTTCTATCACTAACGCATTACTGGTTTTTGCAAAATATATTTTAATTCCATTAACACTCTAGTGTTTGGTAATATTGTATGCCTATAGTTTTAATATTTTACTGAATTGAGATTTACCAAAAGGCAGAGTTTCGTATTCAAATTTTTTTTAATCAAATGTAGCAACTTATTTTTTAAACTTACATAGCTTATCGCCTATGCATCAATTGTAACGATTCAACACTGGTTATTACAATTGACATACAAAAATCTTCTACGCTGTTCTTTTTTGCTTATTTTTCAACATATTTTCTAAATTTTGTTTTAATTTGTTTAGTGCCTTTTATTATAAAAAAGGCTTACTACTATCTAATTAATTTTTTATACTTAATTCGTTTTGGCATTAAATCACCACCTAAGCGTTTCTTTTTATTTTCTTCATATTCTGAAAATCCACCTTCAAAAAAATAAACTTGACTATTGCCCTCAAAAGCTAAAATATGAGTACAAACTCTATCCAAAAACCATCTATCATGACTAATTACTACCGCACAACCTGCAAAGTTTTCTAAACCTTCTTCTAATGCACGTAACGTATTTACATCTAAATCATTGGTTGGCTCATCTAACAGCAATACATTTCCTTCTTCTTTTAAGGTCATTGCTAAGTGCAAACGGTTACGTTCACCGCCAGAAAGTGTGCTTACTTTTTTATTTTGATCACTGCCTGCAAAATTAAAACGACTTAAATAAGCTCTTGAGTTTACTTGTTTTCCACCCATCATTACTAAATCTTGTCCGTCAGAAAAATTTTCCCAAATGGATTTTTCCATGTCAATATTAGAATGACTTTGATCTACGTAAGCAATTTTAGCGGTTTCACCGACTTCAAAAACACCTGAATCTGGTTTTTGTTCTCCCATAATCATTCGGAAAATAGTTGTTTTTCCTGCTCCATTTGGACCAATAATACCTACAATACCTGCTTGTGGCAAACTAAACTCTAAATTATCGTACAATAGTTTATCTCCAAATGCTTTCGACACGCCTTTTGCTTCAATAACTTTAGTTCCTAAACGTGGTCCGTTTGGTATGTATATTTCCAATTTTTCTTCTGCTTGTTTTTGATCTTGACTCATTAGCTTGTCATAGTTTTTTAAACGTGCTTTTTGTTTGGTTTGACGTCCTTTTGCTCCTTGACGTACCCATTCTAATTCACGTTCTAATGTTTTTTGATGCTTAGATGCTGTTTTGCTTTCCTGCGCTAATCGTTTCGACTTTTGATCTAACCATGTCGAATAATTTCCTTTCCACGGAATTCCTTCTCCTCTATCTAATTCTAAAATCCAACCTGCAACATTATCTAAAAAATATCGATCATGGGTAACTGCAATAATGGTTCCTTTATATTGTGATAAATGATGCTCTAACCAATGTACCGATTCTGCGTCTAAGTGATTGGTTGGCTCATCTAACAACAACACATCTGGCTCTTGTAATAACAAACGACATAAGGCAACTCTACGGCGTTCTCCTCCTGACAATATATTAATTGGAGTGTCACCTGGTGGCGTGCGTAATGCATCCATTGCTATTTCTAATTTTGTATCTAATTCCCAAGCACCGCAAGCATCTATTTTGTCTTGTAAAACTGCTTGTTGCGCCATTAGTTTATCCATTTTATCGGCGTCCGAATATATTTCTTCTAATCCAAACATATCGTTAATTTTATTGTATTCGTCTAAAATAGCAACGGTTTCGGCTACGCCTTCTTTTACAATATCCATTACGGTTTTAGTTTCATCTAGTTTTGGTTCTTGCTCTAAATAACCAACGGTATGCTCTTTTGAAAAAGTAACGTCTCCTTGATAATTTTTTTCAATACCTGCTATAATTTTCAATAATGTAGATTTTCCTGAACCATTTAACCCTAAAACTCCAATTTTAGCTCCGTAGTAGAAACTTAAATAGATATCTTTTAGTACTTGTTTACCAGAACTTGGGTAAGTTTTGGAAACTTTATTCATTGAGAATATTATTTTTTTATCGTCTGACATATTTTTTTATTTAAGTTAAATTTGTGCTATTTTTTATATTTATTTGAAATAACCAAAAAGATTTGTTTTTAGTTCTTGACTTTTATAGGAGTTTTGAAAAACAAAACTTGCTATTTAAAAATTTAAAACAGCGTAATTTGTTCGCCATCTAATCCTAAATCATCTTTGTTTATTTCTTGTTCAGTTACTTGAATTTCATCTATTACTTCTATTTCTTCTGGGTTTTTTTCTTCTTTTACTTCATACGGTAAAGCGTCTAATATATTTATTTGCTTTAATTTATCTGAGGTAAGTTGATTGCCTAATGCTTTTAATCCTTTAACGGATATAAAGTTTTCTAAATCAATTTTTTCGTTTGGTTTTTGGTTTTTTCCTCGTTGTTTTGCGAATACAATTTCAACAACTGGTCTGTAGTCTGTGGCTACAATTTCTAATTGTGATTTTGGGTGATCGGTAATCATTTTTTCTTCTTTGTCCACTTGTTCTATCAAGAAGCGTTTAATATAATATCGTTCTTTATCGCCATCAAAATAAATTACAGAAATGGGTTTGTTAGGTATCCATTTTTCTAATATAATCATATTGTCGTCAAAATGCAAAGACACTTCTGGTTTTACAGTTTTTACCATTCCAGATTGTGTAACAATTAACAGTTTATCTTTTCCTTTAAACTCGCCTAATAACTCGCCTCTATTGTCTAAATTTAAACGCTGAATAGAATCATCAAACCAAATTTTACGAGGTTTTAAAGTCGAAACTCCTGCTTCTTTTAATTCAATACGTTTTATGGAGTATTTAGTTACAATGTTTCCTTTGGAAGCTCTTCCTTTTACAATAGTATCGGCAAAGTTTAAATCCCATTGTAATTTTTTAATACTACCTGATTGGCGTAATAAAATTAAAACCACCTCAGCTTCTCCATTTGGGTTTGCTGTAAAGTAGGTAATCAATGAGCCTTTACTACCTTGTGTTATTGGGTATAGTTTATCTCGGGTAATACTGGTAACTGAAAAACGTTTAATATATGATGCTTTGGAGATTCCGTCTTTATAAATCATATTATAAATAGTACGTTTATCTTTCTTTTTAAATACTGCTACGTGTATGATGTTTTTACCTATAAATATTTTATTTCCTACTTTGGTAACCATCATATTTCCGTCTCTGGTAAACACAATTATATCGTCAATATCAGAACATTCTGTTACATATTCGTCTTTTCGTAGTGATGTACCTATAAATCCTTCTTCTTTATTTACATATAGTTTGGTGTTACGGATTATAACTTTAGTTGCATCGACATTTCCAAATAGTTTCAACTCTGTTTTACGCTCTCTACCTTTTCCGTATTTTGTTTTCAAGTTTTTAAAATAGTCAATTACATAGGTTACTAAATTGGCTAAATGATGTTTTACGGTTGTTATTTTATCTTCTAAAGCTTCTATTTGTTGTTTTGCTTTGTCTATATCAAATTTTGAAATCTTTTTAATTCTAATTTCCGTTAAACGTGTAATATCATCTTCTGTAATGGTTCGTTTTAAATGTTTAACGTGTGGCTTTAATCCTTCGTCAATAGCTTTTATTACGCCTTTCCAAGTGGTTTCTTCTTCAATGTCTCGATAAATTTTGTTTTCAATAAAAATACGTTCTAAAGATGCAAAATGCCATTGTTCTTCTAATTCATTTAATTGTATTTCGAGCTCCCATTTTGTTAATGCTACGGTATGGTCCGTTGAGCGTTTTAACATCTCAGTAACTCCGATAAATAGTGGTTTATTGTTTTCAATAATACACGAAAGTGGTGATATTGAGGTTTCGCAATTTGTAAACGAGTATAAGGCGTCTATGGTTTTATTTGGTGATATTCCGTTTGGCAAATGCACTAAAATTTCTACTTCAGCTGCGGTATTGTCTTCAATTTTTTTAATTTTTATTTTCCCTTTATCGTTCGCTTTTAATATGGAGCTAATTAAGGTTGTTGTGGTGTTCCCAAATGGCAACTCGGTAATGGATAAGGTATTTTTATCGTATTGTATAATTTTTGCTCTTGCACGTACTTTTCCTCCTCGCAAACCTTCGTTGTAGTTGGTAATATCTGCTATTCCTCCTGTTAAAAAATCAGGATATAATTTAAAGCGTTGTCCTTTTAAATATTTTATTGATGCATCTATTAACTCATTAAAGTTATGTGGTAATATTTTTGTTGATAATCCTACGGCAATACCTTCTGCTCCTTGCGCTAATAGTAATGGGAATTTTACGGGTAAATCTACGGGTTCTTTTCTACGACCGTCATAGGTTTGTTGCCAGTCGGTTGTTTTTGGGTTAAAAACTACTTCTAATGCAAATTTGGATAAACGTGCTTCTATATAACGGGATGCTGCAGCTCTGTCTCCTGTTAGTATATTTCCCCAATTTCCTTGCATGTCAATTAGCAATTCTTTTTGTCCTAATTGCACCATTGCATCTCCTATACTGGCATCTCCGTGTGGATGATATTGCATGGTATGCCCTACTAAATTTGCTACTTTATTGTACCGACCGTCATCTAAGTCTTTCATAGATTGCATAATACGGCGTTGCACGGGTTTAAAACCGTCATCAATTGCGGGTACGGCACGTTCTAAAATTACATATGAAGCGTAATCTAAAAACCACTCTCTAAACATTCCTGTTACCTTAGTTATGGTTTCTCCAGAATCGTCTTTATTGTCAAAAGGAAGGTTTTCGTCTTCGTTTAGATGGTTTTCGTGTTTGTTTTCTATGTTTGGGTTTTCTTCTTGCATGCTTATTTTAGTAACTTTAGTAAAGTTTCTGGGGTCGTTATATCATTAAAAAAAATAATCAATATTATATTTATTGTCTATTTTATAATACGCTTATTTTTCTTCTATTATATCAACTTCCACTTTTAAATTTTCGATGATAAATTTTTGTCTATCGGGTGTGTTTTTACCCATGTAAAATTCTAATAATTCTGGTATGGGTTTGTCTTTGTCTAACATTACTGGATCAATACGCATATCTTTACCTATAAAATGCACAAACTCATTTGGCGAAATTTCTCCTAATCCTTTAAATCGAGTAATTTCTGGTTTTCCTCTTAACGAGTTAATTGCTGTTTTTTTTTCTTCTTCAGAATAACAGTAATGTGTTGTTTTTTTATCTCTTACTCTAAAAAGTGGTGTTTCTAATATGTATAAATGTCCTTCTTTTATCACTTCTGGGAAGAATTGCAAAAAAAACGTTATCAATAATAATCGAATATGCATACCATCTACATCGGCATCAGTCGCAATTACAATGTTGTTATAACGCAAGTTTTCGATACCATCTTCTATATTTAAAGCAGCTTGCAATAGGTTAAATTCTTCGTTTTCATACACAATTTTTTTACTTAATCCGTATGAGTTTAAGGGTTTTCCTTTTAAACTAAATACCGCTTGTGTGTTTACGTTTCTAGATTTGGTGATTGAACCTGATGCTGAATCTCCTTCTGTAATAAATAATGTAGTGTCTAAACGGTTTTCTTTTTTCATGTCGCCCATGTGGACTCTACAATCGCGTAATTTTTTGTTATGTAAATTGGATTTTTTTGCTCTGTCTCGTGCTAGTTTACGAATTCCTGATAAATCTTTACGTTCACGCTCTGCTTGTAATATTTTTTGTTGAATTTTTGCTGCAGTATCTGGGTTTTTATGTAGATAATTGTCAAATTTTTCTTTTATAAAATCGTTAATAAATGTACGAACAGTTGGTAAACTGCCACCCATTTCGGTTGATCCTAATTTGGTTTTGGTTTGACTTTCAAAAACGGGCTCCATTACTTTAATACTAATGGCGGCTACTATTGATTTTCTGATATCTGATGCTTCATAATTTTTACCAAAAAAATCGCGAATAGTTTTTACTATGGATTCTCGAAAGGAGTTTTGATGCGTCCCGCCTTGTGTGGTGTGTTGTCCGTTTACAAAGGAATGATATTCTTCATTATATTGCGCTTTACTATACGTTATTGCTATTTCAATATCTTCTGCTAATAAATGAATTATTGGAAATAATTTTGAATCTTCTGCAATGTTTTCGTCTAACAAATCTCGTAATCCGTTTTCGGAAAAGTATTTTTCTCCATTAAAAACTATGGTTAATCCTGTATTTAAATATACATAATTTTTTATCATTTTTATGATATATTCATTACGGTATTTAAATTTCGAGAATATTTTTTCATCTGGTGTAAATGATACTTTTGTTCCTTTACGAAGTGATGATTTTTCTATTTCACCATTAAAGGTTAATTCGCCACGTTCAAATTCGGCAATTTTTGTTTGTCCGTCTCGTATAGATTGTACTTTAAAATTAATAGACAATGCGTTTACGGCTTTTGTTCCTACACCGTTTAATCCTACCGATTTTTTAAATGCTTTAGAGTCGTATTTTCCTCCTGTATTCATTTTAGAAACTACATCGACTACTTTACCTAACGGAATTCCACGACCGTAATCTCTAACAACTATTGTTTTTTCTCGTACAGCAATTTCAATAATTTTTCCTGACCCCATAACGTATTCGTCAATAGAGTTGTCGAGTACTTCTTTTATTAAAATATAAATACCGTCATCGGCAGCAGAACCATCTCCTAATTTACCAATATACATACCTGGGCGCATACGAATGTGCTCTTTCCAATCGAGTGATCGTATATTATCTTCGGTATATTTGGTTTCTTGTGCCATAAAACAATTGCTTGAGATGAATTGCTAATATAACACAACTGTTAAAAACAAAAAAGAGGTGTTGATAGTTTTTTTGAACAGTTTTCTTAACATTAAAAAAAACTTGTTTTTATTGAATTATTACACAAAAAAACTCGCTCTAAAATAATATAGAGCGAGTTTTAAGTATTAATAAAAATAGTAACTTTTTTGGTTTTTATTTTTTTAAAGATTTTTTAAAGCTATTAAATTCCGATTCTTTCTTTTCTTGTGGCCAAGAGTTGTTTGTTACATCAATATCGGCGATTTCTAAATCAGGGTCTATTGTAATTTTTACCATTTCTTTTTCAGATGCGATTACTTTTTTAACTTTTTTATCGTTTTTACGCCAAACTTGTACTGGATAAGTAATTTTTTGTTTTGTTCCGTCGGCATATTCGTATTGCACAATTAATGGCATTACTAAACCTCCTTTATTCTCAAATTCAATTTCATAAAAATATTTAGGCGATGGCATTGTAGCTCTTTCTGAAGCTGTAAAGTTATCCATTAAATATTCTCGCAATGTTGTTGACCCTAATAAAGCAGACTTAGTTGTTGTTGTGTCTGTTTTTTCAGATAAATATACTAATGGAGGTAAATCGGATAGTTTCATGCCACGGCTTGCCACATAGTCTTTAATTTTTTGACTCGGCTGGTCACTAACATAGTATTGTTTTACTTCCTTAACGGCTACGTCTACAAAATCGGTAGTATAAAACCAACCTCTCCAATACCAATCTAAATCAATACCAGATGCATCTTCCATAGTTCTGAAAAAATCTTCTGGTGTTGGGTGTTTAAACATCCAACGTTGTGAGTAGGTTTTAAAAGCATGGTCAAATGCTTCATGGCCCATTACGGTTTCTCTTAAAATATTTAATGCCGTAGCTGGTTTTCCATACGCATTATTACCTAATTGATGAACTTGCTCTGGGTTTGTCATAATCGGAGATATATATGCTTGATTTCCCTTCATGTAGTTTGTGATTTTTGAAGGTTCTCCTCTACGTGATGGGTATTTAGTGTTTGGCGCTATTGCTTCTGGAAAGTTTTTACCAAAATCTTGTTCTGTTATGTATTGCATAAAAGTATCTAAACCTTCGTCCATCCAACCCCATTGGCGTTCGTCAGAATTTACAATCATCGGGAAAAAGTTATGCCCAACTTCGTGTATTATTACACTAATCATTCCGTATTTTATACGATCGCTATATGTTCCGTCTGCTTTTGGGCGCCCATAGTTCCAGCAAATCATCGGATATTCCATTCCTTGGTTTTTGGCGTGTACTGATATTGCTTTGTGATACGGATAATCGAATGTTTTTTCTGAATATGTTATTAATGATTGTACTACTGCTTTGGTAGAGTATTCTTCCCATAACGGGTTTCCTTCCTTTGGATACAATGAAACCGCCATTACAGTTCGTTTTCCTAATTTAACCGCTTGCATGTCCCAAATGTATTTTCGTGACGACGTAAAACCGAAATCTCTTACATTTTTAGCTTTAAACTTCCAAGTTTTTGTTTTGGTAGATTTTGTTTTTTCGGCTGCTTCTGCTTCCGCTTGTGTTACAATTAAAACAGGTTTATCAAATGATGTTTTTGCTTTTTCATAACGTTGCATCATCGTTTTTGTAAATACTTTTTTACGATTTTGTAGTTCTCCTGTTGCGTCTACAATATGATCTGCTGGCACGGTAATGTTTACTTCGTAATCTCCAAAAGCTAAAGCAAATTCTCCATTACCCCAAAATTGGTAATTTTGCCATCCTTCAACATCATTATATACGCACATACGTGGAAAAAACTGTGCAATTACATAGGCGTAATTATCAGATTCTTTAAAATATTCGTACCCTGATCGACCTCTAGCCTCTACATGATTGTTTATGTTGTACCACCATTTTACAGAAAAAGATATTTTATCTCCTGCTTTTAATGGTTTAGGCAAATCAATACGCATCATTGTTTGATTTATGGTATAACGCATTGGCTTCCCTTTCGCATCTTGCACGTGTTGTATGTTAAACCCTCCATCAAATGGCGAATTGTAATGTTTTCCTATAAATGCAGTTGGTTGTTCAGCTGCAGGAATCCCACTTCCATTTCTCAATGGTGACTTAGAGTCTTTTGCTCTAACGTTCTGATCCAATTGCAACCATAAATATTCTAAATTATCTGGCGAATTATTTATATAAGTTATCGTTTCTTCACCACTCACTTTTTGAGCATTTTCATCTAAAACTAAATCTATTTTATAATTTGCTTGTTGTTGGTAATATGCGTTTCCTGGAGCTCCAGCTGCTGTTCGATATTGATTTGGTGTTGAAAACTCTTGGTATAGTTGACGAAATTTATTTTCGTTACTGTGCCCTGCTTCTCGCTCTTCTTTTTTGTCTTCCTTTTTGTTGTCTTGTGCAAGTGAAATCCCACTAAAAAGTACTGTAAATGCAAGTATTAATAATTGATTTTTTTTCATGATTTCTTATTTCTTATTTTTAAAAGTGTGAAAATAGTTCTTTTTTTATTTATTTAAAGTAATTTGTTTTAAAAAATCAAGGTATCAGTTGCTTTTCCTTTAACAAAAAGAAAACTATTTTTTACTGATTTTATAGATATGTGTGTAATATTTTGTTGGTTTTGCTCGTTCTCAAACAATAACTTATTAGTTATTTTTAGTTTTTTGATGCTTTTGATTTCGTTAATTTCAAAATAAGAAATAATCATATCGTCTTCAAATTTAAAACCTATTATTTTTAGTTTTTTCGGAACATCATCAATAATAATTAACATTTTTTTTGCGTAATACTGTTGTATTTTTTTTGCTATTTCTTCTTTTTTACTTGCGTCTTCTAACCGTAAACTTTCAGTATAGCGTTTTTGCAAAACCGCTTCAAAGTCATCTATAAATAAACGAGAAATAATTTGTATGCTTTTTTCTTCGGGTACGTATAAAACATCCGTAACACCAACATAATATTTATGAAGGCTCATAAAACTCGACAGAGTTATAAGAAGTAAAAATAGTGCCGTTTTTGTAGTGAAAAATTTATTCATCACTATATTAGTGATGAAATTTGAATTTTTGTTACAGTTTTACTTTCTTTTTTTAAGCTTATTTTTTTTTAAATAGCTTACCGATTTAGTTTGTAAGAAGTCATAAATAACCATCCTACTATTCGTTTTTATAATTTGCTTAAACAATTCGTCTTGCGAACTGTAAAAAATAAAGTCGTAAATTTTATCTTCAGGAATATTAAATTCAGAATGTATAATAGCTTCAAAATTAGCGTACACATCTTCTTCTAGAATAGTTTTACGCTCTAATTTTACCGATTTTTTTAACCTCTTTGTGCGTCCTGTTATTGCATTTATTATTGCGCTTACTGACATTATGTTTCCGCTATGTGTTGCTGTATACAACCTTCGTTCTGCTGGCGTTGGAGGTATTACATCGGCATTAGGCAACCCTAATGTTTTTGCAGTAACCATTGTGGTAGTACGTATGTTTTTAGTGTCGCTTAATAAATTACCCGACAGATTGGGTTTAATATGTACGACATCTAATTTATTTATTTTTGCATCTAGTATCACACAAAAAGGTTGATTACGTAGTGTTTTCGTACTTACAATCAGTTCTCTTAACTCGTATTGTATAGCACTAAAAACAATAGTATCGCTTGGTTTAGCGATAATATTAAAATCACCATCTTTATCCGATATCGTGTATTTTGATTGGGTTTTATTAAATACATGTATCCCATCATGATCTACTTCATTCGTGATTTTTCCTTTTAATAAGGTTTGACTAAATGAAATTGTAGAAACGAGTACTAATATATAATATAAATTTATTTTCATATCGTAAAAAAACAACTTTTAAAATTAAAAAACAAGTTTAAACGTTGCTAAATTTTTGTTAAAGATGAAGAAACTGTACTTTTGTAATAAATCGGAAAAACTCACACCTATGAATGCCCAAAAATTAATTATCGCTAGCACTTCTACTTTATACGGCAGCGAATATTTAGCATATTTATTACCTGCGTTACAAATTCATTTTAAAAATTGCACCGAAATTATATTCATTCCCTTTGCAAGACCAAGCGGAATTTCACATAACAAATACACTATTATTGTAAAAAAAGCATTTGCAAAAATAAATATTAAAGTAAAAGGATTACATGAGTTTAACGACTATAAAAAAGCATTAACCGAAGCTCAGGGTATTTTTACTGGCGGAGGCAATACTTTTTTGTTGATAAACGAACTTTACAAACAAGATATTTTAAGTACTTTAAAAACAACACTTACCAACGGAACACCATATTTAGGAACTAGTGCAGGTAGTAATATTTGCGGTATTACTATGCAAAATACAAACGACATGCCCATTGTATATCCACCAAGTTTTAAGACGTTAGCATTAATTCCGTTTAACATTAACGCACATTATTTAGACCCAAACTCGAAGTCAACTCACAAGGGAGAAACCAGGGAAACTCGCATAAAGGAATATCATAAATTTAATAAAACTACGGTTATTGGTTTACGAGAAGGAAGTTGGCTACAGGTAAATGGAAAGGAAATTATTTTAAAAGGAAACCTAAACGCTCGTGTTTTTGAAGTAAAAAAAATGCCTTACGAAGTAAAAACGGAATTTAACTTTAAGGTTTTAAAGTAATTATATTAAAAAACCCATCTTTTAAAAGATGGGTTTTTGTTGAGCGAGAGACCAGGTTCGAACTGGCGACATTCAGCTTGGAAGGCTGACGCTCTACCAACTGAGCTACTCTCGCATTCTGGGGCAAATATAAATTGTTTTATACCTTTAAACCAAGTGTTTTTACAAAAAAAATTAAAAACTTTATAATTCACTATAAATCAGAAATATATACTTAAGCAAATGGTTCTTTAAAGCTCCAAGGTAAATTAATAGAAACTAAATTTACAAAACGATTACAATTAAAAAAAGTGTAACCTTATAAAAAATATTAAAAATAGCTGTCAATATTATGCAGACAGCTGTTTTTTTGTGATATTTGACAAATACAGCAAACATTTAAAATGAAAACCATAAAAACCATCTTGCTAATCGCATTTACAACACTTTTTTTTAATTGTAAAAAAGACAACTCAACTACTACCAATAATATAGATTCTGTTATAAAAGTGAAGCCAAAAAAAATCGAATTTGGCTATAACTTTGACAATTATACTGTTTTACAAGATACTATAAAAAAAGACGATACTTTTGGAAAAATATTATATGAAAATCATATTGGCTTTGGCAAAATAGATAAAATAGTAAAAGCTACAAAAGACACTTTTAGTGTAAACCGATTACGTATAGGGAAACCATACACCATTTTAAAATCCAAAGATTCATTAGAAAAAGCACAAATTTTTATTTATCAAAAAAACAAAATAGACTATGTGGTTTTTAATTTCGAAAACGACACCCTAATTAAAGCTTATAACGGTAAAAAACCCGTAACCTATAAACAAAAAGTAATATCTGGAGTAATTACCAGTACGCTATCCGAAGCGTTAGATAATGCAGGGACAAACATTATTTTAGCCTATAAATTATCCGACATATACGCATGGTCAATCGATTTTTTTAGACTCCAAAAAAACGATAAATTTAAAGTAATTTATACTGAAAAATATATTAACGACAGTATTTATGCAGGAATAAAAAATATAAAAATGGCAGTTTTTGAACATAATAAAGTTCCTTTTTACGCATTTGAATATGTTGTAGATTCAACATTAGTAATCCCCGATTATTATAACGAAATAGGTGAAGTATTACGTAGTCAATTTTTAAAAGCACCCGTAAAATTTAGCCGAATATCATCTCGTTACAATTTAAATCGAAGAATAGCATACTACGGATATCGTATTCGCCCACATAAAGGCACTGATTTTGCCGCACCAAGAGGCACACCTATTATGGCAACTGCAAATGGTACAGTTACAGCATCTACCCGAAAAGGAGGAAATGGGAAATTTGTAAAAATAAGACATAACGGAACCTATAGCACACAATATTTACACATGCAAAACCAAAATGTAAAAGTAGGACAAACCGTAAAGCAAGGAGACATTATTGGATGGATTGGCATGACAGGAAATACAGGTGGTCCACATGTATGTTATCGTTTCTGGAAAAACGGAAAACAAGTAGATCCGTTACTAGAAAAATCATCAAAAGCAAAACCTATGGTCGATAGTGTTAAAGTGCAATACTTGGAGTATATTAAGCCTTTAAAAATAAAAATAGACAACATTAATTACCCTGAAATTATAAACGAATAAGACAATGAGCTTTAAAAATATAAATCCTACAAAAACCCAAGCATGGGAAAAATTAAATGTTCACTTTAATAAAATTAAAGAGGAACATTTACAGGATTTGTTTAATACTAAAAACCGAGAAAAACAATTAAGTGTTGTTTTTAATGATTTTTATGTTGACTTTTCTAAAAATAGATGGACGCCCAAAACAATCAATTTATTTACAGAATTAGCAAACGAAATGGGCTTAAAAGAAGGCATTCAACAATACATGAGTGCCAATCAATTAAATTGCACCGAAAAAAGAGCCGTTTTACACACTGCTTTAAGAAGTTCTAAAAAAGAAATTATTTTAGACGGTAAAAACATTATGACTAGCGTAAATGCAAATCAAAATAAAATGAAGCAATTTACTAATGCTATACTAAAAGGAACACTAAAAGGATATACAAATAAAACATTTACAGATGTTGTAAATATTGGCATTGGCGGTTCAGACTTAGGAGCAAAGTTAGTTTGTAACGCGTTAAAATATTATAAAAATCATTTAAACACTCATTTTGTTTCTAATATCGAAGCAGATTCAACTGAAGAAATTTTAAAAAACATAAACCCCGAAACCACACTATTTATTATTGTTTCTAAATCTTTTAACACACAAGAAACCTTAAAAAATTCACTTTTAATTCAAAAGTGGTTTTTACAAACTGCTCCAAAAAATGCTATACCAAAACACTTTGTTGCCGTAACCTCCAATGTCGAAAAAGCAATAGCATTTGGCATAGAAGAAGAAAATATTTTCCCGATATGGGATTGGGTTGGAGGTCGTTTTTCGTTATGGAGCTCCGTGGGTTTAGTTATCGCATTAAGTATTGGATATCCAAATTTTAAAAACCTATTAAACGGAGCAGCAGAAGCTGATAAACACTTTTTAAACACTGATTTTAAAGAAAACATACCCGTTTTAATGGCGTTTTTATCCGTTTGGCACACTAATTTTTATCAAACAGAAGCAGAAGCAGTAATACCATATACCGAATATTTAACCCATTTTGTAAGCTATTTACAACAAGTAGGAATGGAAAGTAACGGAAAGTCTATCGATAAAAATGGTAACCAAACAACCTATCAAACAGGTGGCGTTATATTTGGCGCAGTAGGCAGTAATGCACAGCATGCGTTTATGCAATTACTACATCAAGGAACTAAAATTATCCCTACTGATTTTATAGGGTTTTGCAGTTCTTTATGCAATCAAAAAGAACATCAAAATATGTTGTTAGCAAATCTTTTAGCACAAACAAATGCGTTAGCTTTTGGCACACGAGGAGAACAAGTAACAAGTAATTATAAAAAACTTGAAGGAAACAAACCGACTACCACATTTTTAATTCAAAAACTAACCCCAAAATCATTAGGTAAATTACTCGCTATGTATGAGCATAAAATATTTACTCAAGGTGTTTTATGGAATATTAACTGCTACGATCAGTACGGAGTAGAATTAGGTAAAAAATTAAACAATACTATTTTACAAAAATTACAAAATAATGAAACAGATAGTGCGTTAATTCAATTTTATCAAAAAAATAAATAGTATCTTGCTAATTCAAAAAACATAAAAAAACTATGGAAACTCTTAAGTTTATACATTCATTCTGGGCATATCTAGTGCTTTTAATCGTAATTACAGCAACTCTTAACAATATTGTTGGAGTAGTAACAAAAAAAGAGTTTGGCGCAAAAGATCTTAAAATTTCACTTTTCGGATTAATAGTAACCCACATACAATTGTTATTAGGGATTGTTTTACTAATAATGGTAAACGATTTTTCTGAAATGGGAATGGGAGAAATAATGAAAAAACAGTGCATTGCGTTTAAAAAACGTAGAACACCCGTTTTTAATGATTATCGCTACAATTTTAATAACCATAGGCTACTCCAAACATAAAAATAAGTTAACCTCAGCTAAAAAGTTTAAAACCTTAGCAATAATGTACACCTTAGCTTTAGTGGCTATTTTAGCAATGATACCTTGGGAAAATTGGTTGGCGTAAAACTATAACTCTATAATTAACCGCCCTAAATTTATTAAAAACACTTTAACAAATTAATTTTTAAACACCCTTACCTAACTTAGGATAATTGAACGAAAAAATGATTGGAAAAACGTATGTTTTTCTTGCATTTATTTCGTTTTTTATATTAACTAAAAAACATCTTTATTTACTCGGATGAATTAATAAAGATGTTTTAAATATGTATCTGCTTTTCGTAAATTTATACGGCTTATTTTTTAGCAGTATATTTTTCATTTAAAGCATCAACTATTTGAGATGTAATATTCTTTTTATCATCTCCGTATAAAACCGAACCTGCTTTGTTTTTACCAAAAATATAGGTATATCCATTAGCTTTACCATAATCAACTACAAAACTATCTATTTTTTTTAATAAACCATTTACTTCTTGTTGACTTGCTATTGCAATTGCTTCTTGTTGTTGCTGAAATTGCTGCTGAATAAATTGTTGTTTTTGCCCTAATTTTTGATACAACTCTTGTGCTTTATTTTGGTCTAATCCTTTTGCTTTGGTTTGAAAAGCTGTTACTTCTTTTTGAAACTCTTTACTAATACTATCTTTCTTTTTATTAAACACCTCAATTTTAGTGTTGTAAGACGTTTCTAAATCTTTCTTTTCTTGATAAGACTCTATTAGTTTTTCATTATCAATAAATGCTGTTTTTTCTTGATTACATGCGGTAAACAATACCATTGTAAATGCTGCTAAAATTACTTTTTTCATTTTTATATTTTATTTATTTTACTACAAAAATAACAAAAAAAAATTAAAAATAGTTTACTGATAACTATCATTTTTGTAAATTTATATAAAATGTATTTTACAAATTAAAATTCTAAATAATTATCATGAAATTAAACCGATATATAGACCATACTTTATTAAAACCAACCGCAACAAAAAAAGATATTATTAAACTTTGCGAAGAAGCAAAAGAGTATCAATTTTTTTCGGTATGTGTAAATAGTTGCTATGTAAAATTAGCCAAAAAAGAATTAAATAAAAGTGATGTAGCAGTTTGTAGTGTAATTGGTTTTCCGTTAGGAGCAATGAACACAAAGGCCAAGGTTTCCGAAGCGAAAAAAGCATTAAAAGATGGTGCAACCGAAATTGATATGGTTTTAAATATTGGCTTATTAAAAAGTTTCGATTTTAAAGCAGTACAAAAAGATATTGAAGCTGTTAAAAAAATAATGGGCAAAAAAATATTAAAAGTAATTTTAGAAACCTGTTTATTAACGGATCAAGAAATTACAAAAGCAAGTGAAATTGCGTTAAAAGCAAAGTCGGATTTTATAAAAACCTCTACTGGTTTTAGTACTGACGGAGCTACTGAAAAAGCTATAGAGTTAATGAAAATAGTTGCTAGTAAGAAAATGAAAATAAAAGCTTCTGGCGGAATTAGAGATGCTAAAACTGTCAAAAAATATATTAATTTAGGAGTTTCAAGAATTGGCACATCATCTGGAATTGCTATTGTAGGTAATACTGTTGCAAAAAAAGAAACCTATTAGAACTCGTATTATTTGAAAATTATTTTTTTCATAATTAAATCATAAAAAAAACGACTTTTTAACCGAAAGATAATAAACTTAAAAACAACACAATGAGCATACATATAAATGCAAAAATAGGAGATATTGCAGAAACTATTTTACTTCCTGGAGATCCTCTTAGAGCGAAATGGATTTCTGAAACTTTTTTTAAAAATGCAGTTTGTTTTAATACCGTACGTGGCATGTTAGGATACACAGGAACTTATAATGGGAAGCGGATTTCGGTTATGGGAACCGGCATGGGTGTTCCGAGTTTGTCTATTTATGTGCATGAATTAATTACCGAATTTGGTGTTAAAAACTTAATACGTGTTGGCACTTCAGGTTCATATCAAAAAAAAATTAAAATTAAAGATGTTGTTATTGCAATGGCGGCCTCATCTACTTCTGGAGTTAATAAATTACGATTTAACGGGGCAGATTATGCGCCAACCGCAAGTTTTAATTTATTTAACAAAGCAATTATTATTGCTAAAGAAAAAAAAATTACTATACAAGCAGGAAACATATTAACCAGCGATGAGTTTTATGGAGACGATTTTAATGATTATAAAAAATGGGCGGATTTTGGAATACTTTGCGTAGATATGGAAACTTCTGGTTTGTACACTTTAGCTGCAAAACATAATGCAAACGCTTTAACTATTTTAACTATTTCCGACTCTTTAGTAACCGGTGAAACCACCACAAGTGAACAAAGAGAAACTTCTTTTAATAATATGATAGAAATTGCTTTACAATTAGGCTAATCAAGCGCCTTTAAAATGTGCTTTAAATAAAAAAGTAAACCATAACTGAGTTATGGTTTACTTTTTTATGTATTTTGATGCTCTATAATTAATAGGGAAAATAATTTCATAAAAAGTATGTTTACTAAGTTTTAAAAATTTAGTAAACATATATATAAAACATTAACCTAAACAGCTACTTCATCACGTTTTGATTTTCTAAAAGGCACTTTTCCAAACACATTACGTTTTGCAAAACGTAACGGTTTTCCTGAGTTAATCATTTTTTGAAAAACAGGTTTTGTAATTCCAAAGTACTCGTACGTTGCGCCATTAGTAAATATAATTTCTAAAACCAATCCTTTGTGATGGTAATCGGAAATACCGCAAGTTTCCAACGTATTTTTATATTCTTCAGCATTAGCTGCTTTGGTTTCGAAATTCATACTTACTAAAAAATGATAACCATCAATAATTTCAGTACTTTTTTTCTCAGCTTCAGCTTTTTGAGAAGCATCTTGAAATTTATCTGGATGCCATTCTTTTACTAATCCTCTATATATTTTTTTAAGTTGTTTAAGGTTGGTTTCTTTTTCAACGTTAAATAATTTTTTATACTGGTTAATACGTTTCATTATAAGTGTGTTTTTTTAATCGGGTGCAAATATACTTCTAATTTATTGTTATTTACTAATTTTCAGCAAGTTATTTAATTTGCTCTGTTTCAGCTACTAACATTTCATTTTCATCGGTTAGCGCTAAAGCAATAAAGTTATTTATTTCATCTGTTTTTTCTTGTCCATTTTTCAATAAAACGTGTAAGGTAAGACTTATTGCTATTCGATTTCCTATTTTTTTAATTGGTGTATCAAACAATTCGGCTACTTCTTCATAACTTACGTTTTCGGCATATTCTAAGATTTTATTTTTTGCTTTTTCGTATTTTCCTTCTGATAAATTTCCTAGTTTTTTTCCTAGTTTTTTAATTTCGTTTATTGGATTTTTAGCGACTTGTTGTTGTTGTTGTGGTTTTGTGGTTTTGTTTTGTGGTTTCGTTTTTTGCTTTGCCCACGAATTTTTTAAACCTACGGTTTTATTAAAGACTAATTTTTTAGCAGTGCTTTGGTTATCTACATTAAAATACCCTAAACGTTGAAATTGAAATTGCGTTCCTATTTTTGCATTATTTAAATACGGCTCTACAAAAGCGGTTTTAATAATTTTTAATGAATTTGGGTTTACAAAATCCATAAAATCTTTATCCGAATGGTTATCTGGAGCTTCATCAGAAAATAAACGATCATAAACTCGTACTTCTGCAGGTATCGCATGTTTAGTTGAAACCCAATGCAAAGTTCCTTTTACATGTCGTTTACTAGCTTCGGTGCCGCTACCAGAGCGGGAGTCTAAATCGGCTGTACATTGTACTTCTGTAACAGTTCCGTTAGCGTTTTTTGTACATGAATTAGCTTTAATAATGTACCCGTTTTTTAATCGGACTTCTTTTCCTAGTTGTAATCGAAAAAAGGTGTTGCTTGCTTCTTCTTTAAAATCTTCTTTTTCTATATAAATTTCTTTTGAAAATGGCATTTTATGTGTTCCTGAATTTTCGTTTTCAGGGTTATTATCAGCCGTAAAAAACTCTTCCTTATCTTCTGGATAATTGGTAATTATCACTTTTAAAGGGTTAATAACTACCATTACACGTTCAGCAATTTTATTTAAATCTTCACGTATACAAAATTCTAATAAAGAAACATCGGTAATGCTATCACGTTTGGAAATACCTGAGATTTCACTAAATTTTCGGATGGATGCTGCGGTGTAACCTCTGCGTCTTAATCCCGAAATGGTAGGCATTCGTGGGTCGTCCCAACCATTAACTACATTAGCTTCTACTAGTTTTAGCAACTTTCGTTTACTCATTATAGTATAGCTTAAATTACGGCGTGCAAATTCACGTTGTTTTGGACGGACTTTAATTGGGTCATAAATTTGATCTAAAAACCAATTATATAATTCACGATGTGCTTTAAACTCTAAGGTACAAATAGAGTGCGAAACCTGCTCAATATAATCGCTTTCACCGTGTGTCCAATCGTACATTGGGTAAATACACCAATCGTTTCCCGTACGGTGGTGCTCTTTTTTTAACACTCTATACATAATAGGATCACGCATTAACATGCTGTTAGATTCCATATTAATTTTTGCACGTAAAACGGCTACACCTTCATCCATTTCTCCGTTTTTCATTTTAGCGAATAGTGTTAAATTTTCGGATACGGTTTGGTTTCTATGTGGTCCTGAAACTCCTGTTTTTGTTGGTGTTCCTTTTTGAATTGCCATTTCTTCAGAAGACTGCATATCTACATACGCACTTCCGTTTTTAATTAATAGAATTGCCCAATCATATAGTTGCTGAAAATAGTCTGATGAATAGCATTCGTTTGCCCATTGAAACCCTAGCCATTTTACATCTTTTTTAATAGCATCTACATATTCTTGTTCTTCTTTTACTGGGTTAGTATCGTCAAAACGAAGATTTACAGGCGAGTTATAGGAATCTCCTAAACCAAAATTTAAACAAATAGCAGCTGCGTGCCCAATGTGTAAATATCCGTTAGGTTCTGGTGGGAATCGAAAACGGAGCTTATCTTTTGACAATCCATTTTTTAAATCATCTTCTATAATTTGTTCAATAAAATTGAATGATTTTTTTTCTACTAACATACTTGAAAAATTTGAACCACAAAAATACCAAAATGCATTATATTTTTGCTATTTTTACGATAAAGAATAAAAAAAATGGGAATAATTAAGGTAAATAACATTAAAATATACGCTTTTCATGGGTGTTTACAAGAGGAAGAATATATTGGAAGTGATTATTTAGTTGATGTTTTAGTTGAAGCTGATTTAAAAAAATCGGCAATTACTGATAATTTAAAAGATACGGTGGATTATGTTTTAATTTATAAAATTGTTGCTCAAGAAATGAAAATACGTTCTAAATTGTTAGAAACGGTTGCTCAACGTATTATTACTCGTATTTTTTCAGAAAGCAACTTAGTAACTCATACTGAGGTTGCTGTAACTAAATTAAATCCTCCAATTGGTGGCGATGTAGAAAGAGTTACTATTCTTTTAAGTGAAGATAGCGTATAATTAAAAACATTTATTATATTTGCCTTCTCAAAAAGGTGTCGTGGCCGAGTGGCTAGGCAGTGGTCTGCAACACCATCTACAGCGGTTCGAATCCGCTCGACACCTCAAAACAAATGAAAACCAAAAAAAACCCGATGTAAAATCGGGTTTTTTTATTGGGTAATGTATTCAATTTTATTTTGTATTTTCTCCATTTTACTAGGAAATAGTCGTTGAATAATTAATATTAATCCGATTCCTAAAATAATTAAACTAATTATTTTTTTCATTTTAAATACAAAACGTGGTGTTAACTTGTGTTTTACTTTTTTGGCGGCAACTATTTTTAATATATCTACAATAAAATAGGTTATTAGTACTGTTCCGATAAATAAAAACACTCCTTTGTTTGAATCGGTTAGCGATTTTGCGAAAATAATTGCGGCTATCCAACCTCCAAGAACACCTATATTAATAAAGTTAAGTAAAAATCCTTTAAAAAATAAGGCGGTATAATTTTTTTTAATGACAACATTGTGATGTTCTTTAAAAATTTCTCGAAAAGAGCTTGAAGTTTTTACATAGGATATTAATCCGTAAACAAAAAGTATAACGCCTCCAAAAACTAGTAAATTAGGGTCGTCTTTTACTTTGTCTAAAATAGAGGTTGTGCTAAAAAAAGCAATGAAAATAAAAATAATATCGGCTAATATTACTCCTAAATCAAATATTAATGCGGCTCTAAAACCTTTGGTTATACTTGTTTCTAACAAGACAAAAAAAACAGGACCTATCGTTAGTGCTAAAAATATGCCAATAGGTATTGCTTTTATAGTATCGTTCATCATAATTTCAAAAGTACAACATCTAGTTTTATATGGCAATACATATTTGAATATCTGTTTAATTATTTTTAGTCAGCTACATATTCTAAAATATCTGCAGGCTGACAATTTAATGCTTTACAAATCGCTTCTAAGGTACTAAATCGTACTGCTTTTGCTTTACCTGATTTTAAAATAGATAAGTTGACTGTAGTAATACCGATTATTTCGGCCAAATCTTTACTTTTCATTTTACGTTTAGCAAGCATTACATCTAAATTAATTACAATTGACATATTTTATACGGTTAAATCGTTTTCGTCTTTGTTTTTTTTTGCAGCAATTATCACGTCACTCTGAATAATAAAAAACACACCTATTATACACACAAATAAAGGAACTATACTATCGGAATCATATATAAATTGAATATTTCCGCCATATAGTTTACTAATAAAAACGGTAAGTGTTGAAATAAAATAACCAATACTTGAAAAAATAAAAAAATTACCACTTTTTTTCAATCTGTTTGCTGCATCATTAGATATATAGTTACTTTTAAGCATACTTAAAGCCACTTTTCGAAGTTGATAAACGGCTATTAAAAATGAAAAATAAGAAATTACGGTTACCAAAAATACGCTCCAATTTAAGAAACTCCATTCTTCCAACCTTAAGTCTGCTTGATTTATATTGATGTTCCCGTAGGGAATTATCAATAATATACCTAAAGAACCTAAACAAAGCATAAAAAACAGAAGGTCGATAAGCGATTTAAAAAGTATTTTACGTTTCATCTATAATTATATTTTAGATTGTAAACATACTTAAAATTATTGATAAACAATAATAAATTATCAAAAAAAGATATTAAACATCTGAAATGGTTATCTTTTACTCATTTTAATAAATAATTCGCGATTTTTTCTACTCTTTACAGAATTATAGCAATTTTCCATAATTTCTATCTTAAAAAAAGGTTTAAAATACGAGATATACTCTTCTTTACTTCCTCCAAACGGCGGATGATTTTCATAGAGAGGTTCATTAAATAACAATCCTACTATTTTTCCATTTTCAGTTAATAATTGATGTGCTTTTTGGGCGTAATTGGAACGCAAATTTTTATTAATTGCACAAAAAAAAGTTTGTTCAATAAGTAAATCGAATTTTTGTTTAAGGGTAAAAAAATCACCGTGTATTAAATGTTTTTCAGGAAAACTCGGTATTCTTTTTTTTATATTAGTTAACGCCGTTTCAGACAAATCGATTACATATACATTCGTAAAACCTAAGGCGTGTAAATATGCTGCTTCATATGAATTTCCTCCTCCGGGTATTATTATTTTTAATGTTTTATCGGAAAGTTGATTAAAATACGTTTGTAACGGAGTTGAAATTGCTCCTAAATCCCAGCCTGTATCTTTATTTTGGTATCGATTATCCCAAAAATTTTCATTTAGCTTCATGTTTGTAAATATAATCGCTTTATTGTTAAATTAGCATTATTTTTTAAAATTTTAACGTTGCTCCTATTAAAAAATTTCGAGTAGCTTGTGGGTAGTACCCGGCGCCTTCAACTGTTGTAGTTGTTCCGGGTGTACTCCAAGTATCATCAAAGGTGTAATAATATCCATTAGATACATATATTTCATTAAAAATATTATTTATCAATGCCGATATTACAATCGATTTAAATATTTTTTTAGGTTTAATTTCATAACTTACATTAAAATCGTTTACAAAATAACTATCTAATTTGGATGTTAATGTGTTGGCATTGTTCATAAACTGGCTTCCTATATATTTACTTAAAAAAGCAATTTTTAAGGTTTTAATGGGTTGATATATAATTGTATTTGCTGCTATTATTTCTGGAGAAAAAGACAAATCTGTTTTTCCTAAATTTAATAATTCTCCATTGTATGATGCGTACGTTGTTATATTTTTATTGCTACTTAAAGTAATGTTGGGTTGAATCATAAATTTATCATTCAATTTAATTTGCGCATCTATTTCTAATCCTAAACGGTAACTTTTTCCGTTGTTATTTCGAATTGGATCGCCTGTATTATCTATCGCTCCTGTTAATGCCAATTGTTCATTATACAACATATAATATGCGTTTGTACTTACTGAAACTGTCTGGTTTTTAAAACGCCAACCTAATTCAAAATCGTTTAATTGCTCGGGTTTTACGTCTGCATTGTTTTCAAAATCCGATCTACTAGGTTCTCTATTTGCTCGTGCGTATGAAAAGTAAATATGGTTTTTAGTATTCATTTTATAAGTAATACCTGCTTTCGGATTAAAAAAGTGGTAATTTTCATCTACTAAAAATGGTAAATTATCATCATTTGCACCTGTTGTAACATAGTTTACGTTTCTGTATTGTACATCTGCATATAAATCTATTTTTTTATTTAACGCATATGTTGTTTTAGTAAACGCACTTATGTCTTGTTTTTTTCCATTCCCTTCATAATATCGATCTCTAATTTCGCTTGCTCCAGCATTTTGCGCCCAAATAATTTCTCCAAAATGGTCACCATCATAATAACTATATGAACTTCCTGCGGTTAAATTTATTTTATTTTTTATGTATGCTACACTTACATTTGCCACATAAAAACTGTTATCTAACCATCTTCGGCGTATTAAATTAGTCGTATTTATAGTTTGTCCTCCTAAAGTAATAGGTGTTAATCCATAGTCTGAAAAATCTTGATTTTCTTTATATTGTTCATAATATCCACGACCATCCGTGTAATTTAAACCTACATTTAACGCTAATACGGTATTTATTTTTTCGTTCCAATGTAATTGATAATGGTCTTGTTTATAATTATCTACTTGATTGTCATAAAACTGTGTATTTCCGTTAGCATCTAAATATTCTCCTGCTGGATTAAATGTTCTATCTTCTTCTAATTGATCTGCGTCTATACCATACCAGGATTGGTATGTTATTTCATGTCCACCAAAAGTTAGTGCTTTTATTAATGTATTTTCGGTAATATAAGTTCCTTGTAAAAAATAAGATTCTAAATCTGATGAAGCTCTGTCAATATATCCGTCAGATTTTATTTTAGATAATCGTCCTGAAATTTCTACATGATCATTTAACAAGCCTGTGCTGTATTTAACATTGTGCCTACGTGTATTAAAACTACCCATACTGTTTGATATTTCGCCCATTGCTTCTGTAGAGGCTGCATCAGTTAAAATATTTATACTTGCACCAAATGCTGCTGCTCCGTTTGTTGATGTACCAACACCGCGTTGTAATTGCAAACTTTCTACGGAAGATGCAAAATCGGATAGGTTTACCCAAAAAGTACCTAAACTTTCTGCGTCATTGTAAGGTATTCCATTTATGGTAATATTAGTAGATTGTGGGCTAATACCACGTATTCTAATTCCGGTATAACCAATACCTGCACCAGCATCTGAGGTAGTTACTACGGATGGCAAATAGTTTAGTAAAATAGGCATGTCTTGCCCTAAGTTTCTACTTTCTAAGTCTTCTTTACTTACGTTAGAATGTGTAATAGGTGCATTTGCTTGTACCCGTATTGCTTGCACCAATACTTCGTTTAATCGTTGTGGAATTACCGAATCTTTTACGGTGTTTTTTTGTGCAACAGCACTGAGTGATAGCACAGATAATGCTATGATAAAAACTATTTTTTTCATGTCGATTTTATATTAAAACCGAATAAAAAGAGGTAATTATTCTTTTTTTACGCTAAACGTATTCAAATTAGTTAAACAGACTGCAAAATCTATTTAAAATAAAAACGGCGACTTTCGCCTTTCCTAAACAGCATTACCTGTTCTAGGTTCAATGGGTATGATCTCAGCCTTTTTTAGGTTGTAATTTATGGTTTAAAAGTGATACCGTTTAATTGGCATTACAATTTTTAACATTTTTACTTTTCTCCTAAAAAAAGCACCCCTTTTTTGAGAACGGTGCAAATATAATTACGATTTATGAATTATAAGTTGCGAATTGCAATTATTTTTAATCTAAATTCGGTTTTTTTCGGTTTTTCTTAATTCCTGAACGAAAACTTTTGTTTTTTAATCGCTTACGAATTACACTTTTAGGTATTTTAGTTTGTATTCGTTTTTTAGGAATAATTAACGCGGTTTTTAACAAGACAATAAAACGTTTTATTACGGTTTCTTTATTTTTATGCTGACTTCTACTTTCGGAACATTGTAATAACAAGAGGCCATCTTTTGTAATTTTATGTTTTAATTTTTGGCTGATGCGTTGTTTTTCTGATACAGATAAGCCTTTAGAGTCTTCTAATTTAAAACTCAACTCAATTTTTGAAGACACTTTATTTACATGTTGACCACCTGCGCCAGAACTTCGTACTGCTTTAAAATTACATTCTTGTATAACAATAGTTGCATTCATTTTATACTTGATGTACTTGTTTAAATAGGTCGTTTATCGTTTTTACTGGATTAAAGGTAAGTAGCGGAACTTCTACAAAAACAGTGTTCCAGTTTGCCATAGCTCCATTCCATAATCCTGGGCGTTCTAGTGCTTTTAATTTTTTTCCGTTTTTAGATTTTAGCGTTATAAATGAGGTGTTTTTATCTACAAAGTCTAACAAATTGTATTTTTCTCCTTTATAATTTTTTACTCCACAGACTAAATCTACTGGGTTAAAATGGGTGGCATTTTTTAAAATATTTTTCTGATTGGGGTTTTTCTTATTAACTTGAGCACTTTCTACTATTTGCAAGGAAACTGTTCCGTTTTCTGCTTTTACCCAAAATGGTCCTCCTCCAGGTTCTCCTTCATTTTTCACCATTCCACAAACACGTATAGGTCTGTTTATTTTATTTTTTAAATACGCTACTTGGTATTTTAGCGCATATTTTTCAAAATCTTTATCAATAACTATATTTAACTTTTGATACAAAAAATTAGCAATTTCTATAATTTTATTTGTCGATATAGTTTCGGGTGTTGCTATTATTTTTTGATACTTAAAAACTTGTTGTTGTAGTTGTAACAATAACCCTGCAAGTATTTTTTTATGTATTACTATTTCGTTTTCATATTTAGAAACTACTACATTGTCAATGTTTTTAATAAAAATAATATCTGCCTGTAAATCGTTTAAATTTTCTATTAAAGCACCATGACCTGATGGACGAAACAATAAACTGCCATCTTCATTTGTAAAAGGTTCGTTTTTTGAGGTTACCGCAATAGTGTCTGTTTTACTTTTTTGATAACTGTATGTGATGTTAAATTGTGTGTCTGTTTTATTAGAAATTATATTTTTTATTCGATTAAATTCGTCTTCAAATTTTTTGTTATGGTTTTCCCAAATAGTAAAATGAAGATTTGCTTCTTTGTTTTTTGATGCATATAAAACAGCTTCAAATAAATGTTCTCCAAATGCTGTTGTTATGTGGTTTTTATATTTATGAAAAGGCAATAATCCTTTTGGAATATTGCCATAATTACAACCTTTATTGTTGTTTAGTAAGGTTTCTACAAATTGCACTTTTTCAAAATCGG
>CAZWNY010000002.1:41094-64607 GCA_964635575.1 uncultured Kordia sp.
AGCAATGTAGGTTTCTTTTTCTTTATTATTTAATTGTAAAATTCCATTATTAATCGTTGCTATTTCTTTTAAATTTACATATAAAAATCCTTGTTCAAACAACTGGATTTGTTGTTCAACTTCTGTAACTGTTAAGTTGTGATTTTGTATTTGTTGTCTGTTTTTTTTTGTAAAATTCACGTATTACTAATTATTATTTTATCAATATATTGTATTGTTTTTTGTAATCTATTTTTTTGCGTACCCGAAATAATAATGTACGGTAACTTATTTATTTTTAAGGTTTCTTCAAAAATAGAAAATTGTTTTTTCCGATTTGTATTTTTTTCTCTAATTATATCGTTTTCCCAAGGCACATCAATATTTGTTAATATATATAATTGATATTTGTTTTTTAATGCATATTTTTTTAATGCATTTGGGGCGTATCCATCATAAATAGTTTGCGAATATACTAGCGTTTCTAATAAATTAGTATCACAAATTAAAATATTTTTAGTTTTTAGAGCTATTGTATTTTCTAGTTGCATTTGTCCTATTGCGATAGGCAACACATCTTTTTTTGTAAGTTGTTTGTTTTCTTTTATTTTTTCAAGTGCATATTGTCTTGAAAACTCAGGAACCCAATTGGTTTTATAGTATGTTGCTAATTGTTTTGATAGTGTTGTTTTTCCTGTGCTTTCAGGACCAAACAACACTATTTTTATGCAATTAGTTGTGATTTGGTTAAGTTTTTCTTCCATTCTAAATAGCCATAAACGGCAACTATTGTAAATATTAAATATTGAAAACTGGTAAAAGAAAACCCTTTGTAAAAATATAGCGGCACAGAAATTACATTACCAACTATCCAAAACAGCCAATTTTCTATTTTTCGTTTTGTCATTAACCACATGGCTACAAAAAATATTGCGGTTGTAAAGCTATCTACATAAGCCGTCCAACTTGTCCATTTATTAAAATAAATATATACAATATACACAAAAATTAGTGTTATAATAAAAATAAAAACAGTTGTCTTTTGGTTTTTCAGTGTCATTTTTGAAATTGGTGACGTAAAACTTCCATTACTTTTTCGTGTCCAAATATACCAACCATAAATGCTCATTATAAAATAATAGCCGTTAATTAGCATGTCTCCTAAAAGCCCCCATTTAAAAAGTAAATATACAAAAATTAAAGTACTTATCATGCCTGTCGGAAACACTAAAATATTATTTTTTTTAGAACACCAAACGGATGTTATGCCAAAAAAAACAGCTGTTATTTCTAAAACAACATCTATGCTTTTATAGGTTGCGTATTGACTAAATAATACCTCTAAAACTGTATTCATTATTGCTTTTTATTTTTTTGATATACTTTTAGTTCTAACCCTATTCCGTAATTATTCATACCTGCGGTTAACAATTTTGAATTTTTTATGTTTTTCTTTTCATAACGCAACCATTTATTATTATTAAGAAAAATACGTTTTACAAAGGTGTTTTTATTCGTGATTTTATTTGTAAAAGGCAATAATGGTCTAAATGTAGTTGATATTTTTACAATTCCTCTACTTGTTTTTATTTCTCTATATTTTTTGTTTGGCAACAATTTACCTCTTTTATCGGTATATCCTAAAGCTTGTATGGATACAAACAATCCGTTTTTAGGTAAATAGATGTTGTTTTTATCAATGTCTAACTCAAAAACTTCCTCTTTCTGCTCTGTTACTCTAAATATTATTTTTTCATAACTTAATACATCTCCAGGAAAACCGTTTTCGTTTTCATAAAAATGCACTTTAAATAAGGTAGAAAAAGGTCGTTTTTTTGTGTTTTTATTTTTGCGTTTTCTCCAATTTTTAGCTTCGTTTTTTATCGGGAAATAAAGTTTTGAAACTTTTGTAGGCTTGTGTGTTGTTTTTGGGAAAAACACTGCTATTTCCGATTCTATTGTAGGCAACCAACAGTTAAAATAATCTTGATGTACTATCGGTTTTATTTTTTGTATTTTAAATTTACCTGACGGATTTACTTGTATAATTACTTCTTCTAACCGATTGGCACTTGGAGTTAACGGCAATAATTCGGGCAAATTTAGTGTTGCTATTTTTAACCTTTTATACCCTAAAGCTGTTATCGTTAATGTATCGATATCATGATACATTTTTTTAGTGAATATAAATGTACCTTCATCATCTGCAAAAACACCATTACCATTACCAAACGATATGGTTGCAAAAGACACGGCTTCTTTAGTTTCTGAATTTTGTATTTGTATTTGCGAAAAAGCAACTGTACTTATCAATAAAAACAATACAATTAGTGTCTTTTTTTTCATTTTTAATTTATTTTATTTTTCAAAAAAACTTTCATTATTTTCAAAAGCAGTACCAACAACAACTAAATCGGCACCTGCTTTATATGCTTTTTTTATTGCAGACCAACTACGCAAACCACCACCAACAATTAATGGTATTTTAATTGCTTTCGAAACTGCATTAATATTTTTTATTTCGATTGAATCGGTCGCTCCAGAACCTGCTTCAAGATAAACTAATTGTTTTCCTAAGTATTGCGCTACCAAAGCGGTATTAACAATTAATTCCAGTTGGTTTTGAGGTATTGGTTTGGTTTTACTTATTTTTTGTACTGCAGTAATTATGCCACCATCTATTAAAATATAACCTGTTGGTATTATTTCTAAATTTGTTTTTTTTAATACTGAAACTGATTGCATTTGTTGTTCTATTAAAAACTCTGGATTATTGCCTGATAATAAACTTAAAAACAAAATACCATCTGCAATATTGGTAATTTGGCTTTTATCACCTGGAAATAAAACAATCGGTAATCGTGTATGTTTTTTAACCTCTGTTACTATTTTTTCGGTTTGTCCGTTTTTGACAGTACTTCCTCCAATAAAAACATGTGTTACTGGCGATTTATTTATTTTTATTATTATTTGTTTAAGCTGTAAAATTTCTAATTTATCTGGATCTAACAAAACAGCCAATAGTTTTTTACCCTTTTGTTTGGCATTAATAATTTGAGCTAATAATTTTGATTTCATTTTGAAATTTTTATTTAAATACGTTAGAACTGATAACCAATTTTAAATTAAATTTTAACCGAATTGGTTGCATACACTAAAGTATATCCGCTAAAAATGTCAAAATAAATATCAAATTTTTTATGAAGAGGTTCTTTTAATATACGTCCTTTAGTTTGTTTGTCAGATAATTTAAATGCACTTATTGGCAAGTGTTTTATAAATAATAACCCACCATTTGGATGAATTTTAAACAAACTTTCCTTTGCTCCCCAAATTACAGTAAGTTGCTCGGTAAGATTTTCTATTTCTAAAAATTCTTGTTCTTTTCCTATAAATTTGGGAGATATACGTTGTATTTTAGCTCTATTTTTTTCAATATCAACTCCAATAATTTTATCCGAAATTGCAATTACTGAAAAATCGAAAGAGTGCGAAATAGTAATATACCTACCATCTTTTAAATGTGGTTTTCCTTCTTCAGTATAAAACAAATCAAAATCCGTTAAACCAACAACTTCCAGTAACTTACGTACCGCTAAAAACCCTTTTACATGACTTTTGCTACGCATACCATTTATCCGTTTTTGGCTACGCTTATTTAAAACCACTGTAATTTTCAGTTCCTGTAATGTTTCTGTAATTTTCCAAACCAAAATAGTTGTGGTTGTATTATGTGTAATCGTTTTGTATAAAGCCATTTTTTCAACTCCTTTTATTTTTTTTAAAGCGGTATTTTCTATTTTTTAACCTAATTATTTTTTATATTATTATTGTTTTTACTTCGCATTCACTAAAACATATAAATCTTTTATTTCCTAAAGTTTTGCTCAAAATTAAAAATATATTTTTTAGCAAACAAATTTCGTAAATTTGAAGTAATATTATTAATTTAATTTTTCAATCAAACTTTTAAAAACTATTTTGTAAATTTGCAGTCGTAAAAAACAATAAATCAGCGAATTTTATTTCCCTGAATAACAAATATACAATTATGAGCACAAAAACAGTTCCGTTTACCGCATATAAGGTAAAAGATATCTCTCTTGCAGATTGGGGAAGAAAAGAAATTGAATTAGCAGAAGCAGAAATGCCAGGGTTAATGAGTTTACGTGAAGAATATAAAGACGAACAACCTTTAAAAGGAGCTCGTATTGCAGGATGTTTGCATATGACCATACAAACCGCTGTTTTAATAGAAACTCTAACCGCTTTAGGAGCAGAAGTTACTTGGAGTAGTTGTAATATTTTTTCAACTCAAGACCAAGCAGCAGCAGCAATTGCAGCAACAGGAGTACAAGTTTATGCTTGGAAAGGCTTAACCGATGAAGAATTTGATTGGTGTATTGAGCAAACTTTATTTTTTGGAGAAGATCGCAAACCATTAAACCTAATTTTAGATGACGGAGGAGATTTAACCAATATGGTTTTTGACCGTTACCCAGAATTAGCAAAAAACATTAAAGGATTATCCGAAGAAACAACAACAGGTGTACACCGTTTATACGAGCGTATGGCAAACGGAACACTAATGGTACCAGCAATTAACGTAAACGATTCCGTTACAAAATCTAAATTTGACAATAAATACGGCTGTAGAGAATCTGCCGTAGATGCAATCCGTAGAGCAACAGACGTTATGTTAGCAGGTAAACGTGTAATTGTTTGCGGCTATGGCGATGTAGGTAAAGGTACCGCAGCATCATTTGCAGGTACAGGAAGCATTGTTACCGTTACCGAAATTGACCCAATTTGCGCATTACAAGCAGCAATGGACGGTTTTGAAGTAAAAAAATTAGAAAACGTAATTGCTACCGCAGATATTATTATTACAACAACAGGTAACAAAGACATTATACAAGGTCGTCATTTTGAAGCAATGAAAGACAAAACAATAGTTTGTAATATCGGGCATTTTGACAACGAAATTGATGTAGCTTGGTTAAACAAAAACCACGGACACACAAAAATAGAAATTAAACCACAAGTAGATAAATATACCATTAACGGAACCGATATTTTACTACTAGCAGAAGGTCGTTTAGTAAACCTAGGTTGTGCAACAGGACACCCAAGTTTTGTAATGAGTAACTCGTTTACCAACCAAACCTTAGCACAATTAGAGCTTTGGAAAGACAACGGAAAATACGAAAACAAAGTATATATGTTACCTAAGTATTTAGACGAAAAAGTAGCGCGTTTACACCTATCTAAAATTGGAGTAGAACTTACCGAACTACGAAAAGACCAAGCCGATTATATTAGCGTAAAAGTAGAAGGCCCATACAAACCAGAACACTACCGTTACTAAATTAAAATACTACATAAATTATTTTAAAAAAACCTGCTTTGCAATTTGTAAAGCAGGTTTTTATTTTGAAAATTTAAATACGCTACAACTACTATCTTTTAAAAACAAAACAATTTTTTATCTTCTATCGAGCAATAATTTTTTAAAACTAAAACCCTTATTTTTTCGATTATAAAACTTGCAAATGTGTATCTTTGTGAAAATTTTAGTTAAACTTATGATACAGTCGATGACAGGGTACGGAAAAAGCGTACTACAATTACCCACTAAAAAAGTATCTATTGAAATAAAATCACTCAATAGTAAAAATTTAGACATGAATACACGCATGCCTTCTTACTATAAAGAAAAGGACTTGTATGTTCGTAAAATGATTGCCAAAACTTTAGTTAGAGGAAAAGTAGATTTTTCATTATATGTAGAAAATACAGGAGAAGAAACATCAACAAAAATAAATACACCTGTTGTTAACGCCTATATTAAACAACTACAAACAATTTCACCAAACACAACATTATCAAACTGTTTAGCAATGGCAATGCGCCTACCCGATTCTGCAAAAACAACTAAAGAAGACCTAGATGTTAATGAATGGAACAGCATTGAAACTCATATAAAGATAGCGTTACAAAACATAAAAAAATATAGGACTGATGAAGGAAAAGCATTACAAACCGATTTAGAACAACGTATTACAATTATTAACAACCTACTAGAAGCTGTAATTACAATTGACCCTGAAAGAATAGCAGGAGTAAAAGAACGTTTGCAAAAAGGTGTTTCCGAATTAAAAGAAAAAGTAGATGAAAACCGATTTGAACAAGAACTTGTTTATTACATCGAAAAATATGACATTACAGAAGAAAAAGTACGTTTAAAAAATCATTTATCATATTTTGTGAGCACCTTAAAAGAAAATGGCGTAAATGGGAAAAAACTAGGTTTTATAGGTCAAGAAATGGGTAGAGAAATTAACACTATAGGATCAAAATCTAATTACGCACCAATGCAAAAATTAGTTGTACAAATGAAAGATGAGTTGGAAAAAATTAAAGAACAACTTTTAAACGTTTCATAAACACATTACTTAATTTAAACTATGAAAAAAGGGAAGTTATTAGTGTTTTCAGCGCCATCAGGATCAGGAAAAACTACTATTGTAAAACATTTATTAGCACAAAAAAAATTAAACTTAGCATTTTCTGTTTCAGTAGCCTCAAGAGAAAAAAGAGGTGATGAAATAGATAAAAAAGACTACTATTTTATGTCTACACGAGAGTTTAAAGACAAAATAAAAGCAAACGAATTTTTAGAATGGGAAGAGGTATATAGAGATAATTTTTACGGCACCTTAAAAACCGAAGTAGAACGCATTTGGGCAGCAGGAAAGAATGTAATTTTTGATATTGATGTAGTTGGCGGATTGCGTATAAAAAAAAAGTTTCCAAAAGAAACTTTAGCCGTTTTTGTAAAACCACCAAGTGTAGATGAACTAAAACGCAGGTTAAAAAAACGTAAAACAGAAGATGACGATAAAATTAATATGCGTGTTGCAAAAGCATCTATAGAAATGGCAACATCACCACAATTTGATTATGTAATTACTAATGACCATTTAGAAACTGCTCTAGATGAAGCCGTTAATTTAGCGGCTAACTTTATTAATAACGGAAAAATGTCAACACAAAATTAATATGAAAATCGGATTGTATTTCGGAACGTTCAACCCTTTTCATATCGGGCATCTAGCAATTGCAAACCATTTAGTTGAACACTCTAATTTAGACCAAATTTGGCTGGTAGTAACGCCAGTGAGTCCGTTTAAAAAGAAAAAAACACTGCTTGAAAATCATCATCGATTAGAGATGGTGTATTTAGCTACCGAAAAATACGACAAACTACAACCGTCAAACATAGAGTTTAATTTACCTACACCAAATTACACTATAAACACATTAGTATATTTAGAAGAAAAATATCCTGCTCATAATTTTTCATTAATTATGGGAGAAGACAACCTAACTAGTTTTCATAAATGGAAAAATTACGAAACCATTTTAAATAATTACGAACTGTACGTATATCCTAGAATTTCAAAAAAAAATATACCTCAGCAATTTAAAAATCACCCTAAAATTACACAAGTAAAAGCTCCTATCATGGAAATTTCAGCTACTGCAATTCGGAAAGATATTGCTGACTGTAAAAACGCACAACCACTTTTAGATCCTCAAGTATGGAAGTACATTGATGAAATGGGATTTTTTAAATAATCTTTAAAAAAAATGCAAATTGTACAGAAGTAAAAGCATAATGTTTTTCTTTCCAAAGAAATATACAACAAACCATACTTAAAAAAAGTGTATTTTTGTTTTTATGATCAAAAAAAGAATACCTTTAGAAAAAGGAGATTACTATTTAACACCGGAAGGATATAAATGTTTTACTGAGCAATATCATTTAAAACGAGGATATTGTTGTGAGAGCTCTTGCAGGCATTGCCCGTACGGATATGACAAAAAGAACAATCTGCGCAAAAAATCAAACAAAAACAAAAAACAACAATAAACTTAGCTCCCTAAAAACGAGTAACATACAATAATATTGGTGTAGTTTTTGATTACAATAATAACATTTAATTAAAAGCACAAGAACATGAGAATTATAAAATTAGCAGCCTTCTTATCTATTTTGATATTTACTTCCTGCACATCTGTAAGAGTAAGCACAGATTATGATACGCAAGTAAAATTTGAAAATTATAAAACCTTTGCCTTTTACAAACCTGGTATTGATAGAGTAGAAATTTCTGATTTAGATAAAAAACGAATCTTACGTGCTATAGAAATCGAAATGGTAGCTAAAGGGTTTACAAAATCTACATCGCCAGATTTATTAATAAATATTAGTACCAAAACTGAAAAAAATGTAAATGTATATGATGTAGGTTTTGGTTGGGGGCCTTGGTTTGGCGGAATGGGGCGAAATATATTAACCTCAACAAACGGAATTTTGCATATAGACTTTATTAACTCAAAAGACAAACAGTTAGTTTGGCAAGGTACAGGAATTGGTTATTTAACGCATAATGCAAAAAAGAAAGATGAACGTATACAAACTTTTGTTTCAAAAATATTAGAAAAATATCCTCCAGGTTCTGAAGATAAATAGTTGACGCTTTAGGTTCTTTTATTAATAATTTTCTTTTTGATAAAAACTCTACGAGTACACTTTACATTACTTAACTACTTAATTATAATGTTTATTGGGCATTCAATTTGTAGTGTTTTTTTAAAGCGCTCTCTATAAAGTCATAATGATAATGGGTTTCTCCTGTTGAGTTATAGCCTTTTATACTACCAATTACATTACCTTTAGTATTTACAGTTATAATTGTAGGTAACGATTTTACAGCATATCGGCTATTTAGTTTTTTGTTTTGCGCTACTTCTTTAGGAGTTACTAAGCTTTTATTTCTAGGAAAATTAACATACATAAAAATAAATTTTTTGTTATAAATTCTAAACCTTTCGGAGTTAAAAAATTCTTTTTTCAAGGCTTTACAAGGGCGACACCAGTCACTTCCTGTAAACAACATTAAAATAGGTTTATTTGTTTTAGCAGCCTTTTTTTTAGCTGTTTCAAAATTGGTTTCCCATTTAATGTTAGTATTGTTTTTTTGAGAAAAACATGTTGTAGTTAAAAATAATGTAATTAGTAAAATTATTTTTTTCATTTTTTTTTAAAATTAAATCATAATTATATAGTGCAAAAATACAATCTTTATTTGAATACGCAAATATTGAATTACTTAGTAAGTTTTCTTTTTTTTATACCATTTTATTTTTCACACCTCTATCACTTTTTATAAATCGATTAACTTTTAAGGGAAATATCAATACTTTTTTTGCCCCATCATCATTAAATATGATTTTAAAAATATTTCTATTTTTCCGTCCATAACAGCGTCTATATTTCCTGTTTCAAAACCTGTTCGCACATCTTTTACTAATTTATAAGGATGCATTACATAATTTCGTATTTGGCTTCCCCATTCAATTTTCATTTTTCCGTCTTCAATATTGCTACGTGCTTTTTGTTGTTTTTTTATTTCAATTTCATACAATTGCGATTTTAACATTTGCATTGCACGGGTTCTATTATTATGTTGAGATCTGGTTTCCGAACAAGAAATCATAATACCCGAAGGCTTATGTTTTAGTTGCACTTTGGTTTCTACCTTATTTACGTTTTGCCCTCCAGCGCCACTAGATCGAGAAGTTGTAATATCAATATCTGCGGGGTTAATATTAATTTCAATTGAATCATCTACTAAAGGATATACATATACAGAGGCGAAGGAAGTATGCCGTTTTGAGTTACTGTCAAAAGGCGAAATACGCACTAATCTATGTACTCCATTTTCTCCTTTTAACCAACCGAAAGCAAAATCTCCTTCTATTTCTATAGTTACTGTTTTAATACCTGCCGAATCACCTGCTTGATAATTTAATTCTTTTATTTTAAATCCTTGATTATTACAATACATGGTGTACATTCGCAATAGCATTTCTGCCCAATCGCAACTTTCTGTACCGCCAGCTCCAGCGGTAATTTGTAATACTGCGCTTAAACTATCTGCTTGATCAGAAAGCATGTTTTTAAACTCTAAATCCTCTAATAAATCTGTTGCTTTTTGGTATTGTTCTTCTACTTCATTTTCTGAAGCATCTCCTTCGTTATAAAACTCGTATAACGTTAAGGTGTCTTCTACTAATTGTTTGGATTCCCCATAGTCTTTCACCCATTTTTTAAGTACACGAAGTTGTTTCATTACTTTTTCTGCATTTTTGGGATTATTCCAAAAGTCAGAACTAAAGGTTTGTTCTTCTTCATTACTAATTTCTATTTTTTTAGCATCAATGTCAAAGATATCGCCTCAATTGTTCAAGACGTTCGGTAATGTTTTTAATTTGCTCTATTGTTATCATATTGCGAATATAAAATATATGTTTCGTTATATAAAACAGTTCTACTTAAAAATTTATGTCTTTTTTGAATCAATCCTATTACCCTAAACTTTTAAAAATATTTAAGAACAGTAATAAGGTTTTAAAATTCGATTTTTTTTGCATTTAAACCCGCAGGAAGTAACGTTTGTAGTACTGTTACATCAATATTACTGTAAAATAACCATTTTTCATTCGTATTACTTTTAGCTTCTAATTGCTGTTTTTTTAATCTTTTTAAAGTTTGCTTTGCTACTGCTTCTCCAGAGTCTATTATAAAAATATGATTCGGGGTTATTTTTTTTATTTGCGGTATTAGAAACGGATAATGTGTGCAACCCAATACTAGATAATCAATATTATTTTTAATCATTGGTTTTAAGTACTTTTTTAATAGTTGAAATGTTTCATCGCTTTCTAAATTACCTGATTCTATTAATTGTACTAGACCTGTTCCTTTTTGTTCAATAATTTCAATATTTTCAGCATATAATTCTGTTGTACTATTAAATAACTTACTGGAGAGCGTTCCTTTTGTTGCTAAAATTCCTATTTTTTTAGTTTTTGTTTGTAATGCTGCGGGTTTTATTGCTGGCTCAATACCTATAAACGGAACTTTATAATTTTTTCGCAAATAACTTATTGCATTTGTTGTTGCTGTATTACAGGCTACAATTATTAACTTACAGCCTTTTTTTAATAAAAACTCTGTATTTTTAACACATAAGTCTATTATTTGTTGTTTTGTTTTTTCTCCATAAGGTGCGTTTTTACTATCTGCTAAATAAATAGTAGATTCATTAGGTAGTAGTTGATTAATTTCTTTCCAAATAGAAAGTCCGCCTACTCCTGAGTCAAAAATCCCTATAGGCTTGTTGTTGCTCATTTTTTATGTTATACAAAAAATGTCTGTTAAAGTTGAAATCGAAAATTATCGACTGCGCTCGAACAGACATTTTATATTTTTTTAATTTTCAGTTACGAAACTGCTTTTAATTTTTTAACTGTTGATCTTTTTAATTTATTATTTACATAATCGGCATTTACTATTAGTTCTTTTTCATCAGAACTTGGCATTTCAAACATTGCGTCTGTAAGTATCAACTCACATAAAGAACGTAATCCTCTTGCTCCTAGTTTATACTCGATAGCTTTATTTACTATTAACTCTAATGCTTCTTCTTCTATTTTTAATTGAACATCATCCATTGCAAACAATTTTTCATATTGTTTTATAATGGCATTTTTGGGTTCTGTTAAAATGGCACGTAATGTTTTGACGTCTAACGGATCCATATATGTTAATACTGGTAGTCGTCCTATTATTTCGGGTATTAGCCCAAAGTCTTTTAAATCTTTTGGTATAATGTATTGTAATAAGTTATCGGCATCTATTTTTTCTTCATCTCTAGATGTGCTATATCCTACTGCTTGCATATTTAATCGCTTGGTTATTACACGATCTATACCGTCAAAAGCTCCTCCTGCTATAAATAGTATGTTTTCTGTATTTACTTGTATAAATTTTTGATCTGGATGTTTACGTCCTCCTTTTGGCGGCACATTTACTACGGTACCTTCTAATAGTTTCAATAGTGCTTGTTGTACTCCTTCTCCCGAAACATCTCTGGTTATTGATGGGTTATCTCCTTTACGTGCAATTTTGTCTATTTCATCTATAAAAACAATTCCTTTTTCTGCTTTTTCTAAGTTATAGTCTGCTGCTTGTAACAGGCGTGTTAAAATGGTTTCGACATCTTCTCCTACGTATCCTGCTTCTGTTAATACTGTAGCATCAACTATTGCTAGTGGTAAGTTTAACATTTTGGATATGGTTTTTGCCATTAATGTTTTTCCTGTACCAGTTTGTCCAACCATAATGATGTTACTTTTTTGTATTTCTATATCATCATTGGTTGGTGGTTGCAACAATCGTTTGTAATGGTTATATACGGCTACTGACATTACTCTCTTACTGTATTCTTGCCCAATAATATATTCATCTAAAAATGCTTTAATATCTTTTGGTTTTCGTAAATTTAGCTCTGCTTCTAATGTTTCGTCTGTTATTTCGACAGCTTCGTCTAACACAATTCCGTTTGCTTGGGTTATACATTTCCCGCATATATGTGCATCTAACCCTGCTATTAACAGGTCTGTTTCTGGTTTTTTACGACCACAAAATGAACATGACAATTCTTCTTGCTTTGACATTTTATTTTTTATCTCTTGTTAAAATTTCATCTATCATACCGTATTCTAATGCTTTATCGGCACGCATCCAGTAATCTCTATCGGAGTCTTTATATACTTTGTCATATTCTTGACCTGAGTGTTTTGATATAATTTCAAACAGCTCTTTCTTTAATTGTACAATTTCACGAGTGGTAATTTCGATATCACTTGCTTGTCCTTGAGCACCTCCTAATGGTTGATGTATCATTACACGTGAATGTGTTAATCCTGAACGTTTCCCTTTTGCTCCAGCACATAACAATACTGCTCCCATTGATGCTGCCATGCCTGTGCAAATAGTGGCTACATCTGGTTTTATAAATTGCATGGTATCGTAAATACCTAAACCTGCATATACGCCTCCGCCTGGTGAATTGATGTAAATTTGAATATCTTTATTAGCATCGATACTTTCTAAAAACAGTAATTGTGCTTGTACTACATTAGCTACGTGATCATTAATTTCTGTTCCTAAAAAAATGATTCTATCCATCATTAAACGAGAAAACACATCAAAAATTGCAACATTCATTTGGCGTTCTTCAACAATATTTGGAGTCATACCTTGTGGGTACATCGTACTTAATATTTTATCGTAATACATACTATTGATTCCCATGTGTTGAGTTGCATATTTCTCAAACTCTTTACCGTAGTTCATAATTTTATTTTTTATATGTTTTTTTTCAATGTTTAAGGCGTTAAAATAAAATTTTAACACCTTATAAAGGTAATTAAATTTCTTTAGTTAAAAGTAGTTATTAATTATATACTTCTTTTATAAATTTCTCGTAAGTTAATTCTTTTACTTTTAAGTTTATATTTTTTTTGTAAAAAGCCAATAGTTTCTGGCTTATTAGCTGCTCATTTAAACGTTTTACTTCTTCTTGATTTCCTAAAACACGTGCCGCTATACTGTCTAACTCTTCGTCTGACGGATTGGTTTTACCAAATTGTTCCATTTGTGTTTTAATCATTTGTTTTGCAAAAACTTTTAACTCATCAAAGGTTACTTGAATGTTGTTTTCTTTAAAAATTTTACCTTCTATTAGTTGATAACGTAGCCCTTTTTCTGAGCGTGTGTATTCTTCTTTTGCTTGTTCTTCTGTTAATGGTTGTTCTCCTGCGGTTTGCATCCATTTTTCTAAGAAGGTTTGTGGTAAATTAAATTTTGTATTTTCTACTAAATGTGTTGTTATGTCATTTAATAGTTTTTGATCTGCTTGTTGTGCAAATTGTTTTGCTGCATCAGCTTTTAAACGTTCTTTTAATTCATCTTCAGATTTAATAGCGTTTTTACCAAATAATTTATCGAAAAAATCTTGGTTTAAGTCTGCCATTTCTCGTTCGTTAATTTCAGTAATTTCAAAAGCGACCTCAATATTTAAATCATTGGCATCTCCTTTTGTTATTTTTAGTGCACTTATTAAATCGGAATCGTCATTAAATAATCCTTTTGTATTTAATAGTATTGTATCGTTTACTTTGGCTTTTAAAAATTTATTTGTGTTCTGTTTTTCTTTAATTTTATCTAAAGTAATTACGGTAGTATTTTCAATTTCTTTTGCTTCATTTTTAAATACCCCTGAAATCTCAGAAGTTTTAGTTACATTTTCTACAGGTGTAATTTTACCGTATTGTTTTCTGATGTTTTCAATTTGATTGTTAATTGTTTTATCGTCTGCAACAATATTGTATTGTGTTATTGCTTTTTTATTTTTTAAGTTTACTTCAAACTCTGGAGATAATCCTAGTTCAAACTCAAATGTAAATTTATCTGCACTCCAATTTAATTCTTCTTGTATTTTTGGTAATGGATTACCTAGTAAATTTAATTTTTCTTCTACTAAATATTTATTTAAACTTTCTTGTAATAACTTATTTACTTCTTCTGCTAAAACTGTTTTACCGTATTGTTTTTTTATCATTCCCATTGGCACTTGTCCTTTTCTGAAACCTGATATATTGGCTTTTTTCTTATAGTCTAAAAGTATTTTTTTTACTTTATCGCTATAATCATTTTTATCAATTTTTACGGTTACTATTGCATTTAATGCATCAATGTTTTTTCTTGTAATATTCATTAATTGTTCTTTTAAATAAACTTTCTTTACGAGATTTACGTTAAATTTGGTGTGCAAAAATACTATATTTTAACGACCTTACAAATTTTTAATCTAGTGATTTTTTGTGCTCTTTTTATCTTCTTTTAATAATCTAGACAAAATAGATTGGGTTATGGATAGTAGCACGCTAAACAATAGCGCTGTAAATAATCCTGACACTTGAAAACCGCTTATAAAGTATGCTGCTATTAAAATAATTGAAGCGTTAATTATCAACAAAAACAAACCTAGTGTTATTATGGTTAGAGGTATTGTAAATAATATCATTATTGGCTTTACTAAGGTGTTTAAAAACCCTAAAACTATAGCGACTAAAACGGCGATTAAATAGCTTTCGATAGTGATGCCTGGCAATATGTTAGCTAGTAAAAATACGGCTACTGCACTTAATATGATTTTTAAAATATATTTCATTTTTTTCTTTTTATAATTATTATATTAATAACTATTATAACTAAAATCATTCCATATAAAAAGCGCTGTCAATCTGACAGCGCTTTTTAATATTTATTAACCTAAAATAAATTAGTCCACATAAACTGTTGGGAATGTTCCTGGGTTTACCATTGGTATTGTACCTCCAAATTCCATATTCATTTTTTCTATAATTTTGTTTGCTATTAAGGCGTATCCTCTTGCTGTTGGGTGTACTCCGTCTAAAGAGAAAGCCCCTCCAGAACCATATACTGATGTTATTAAACCTCCATCAAAAGCAACTCCACCGTTTGCTATTTGATCCATCATTGATTTTACATCTACCATAATTACATTTGGGTTAGCTCCTGCTAATCCTGAAATTGCTGCATTGTATGCCATTTGAGCATTTGATACGGTTGCAACTTCTGTTTCTGTTAATACCCATTGATCAGCTAAAGGAACTCCTACACCAATTACTGATGCTGGATTAGCTGGGTCAGCTAAAGTACCAATTATTGAACGTGCTGGTAATACAATTAAATCGTTTGCTGTTGCCATTCTGATAGAAGGTAATCCTGAGCCTGTTAAATCTGTTAAACTTTCGTCTGTTATAACTACTGCATTTTGACCTGCTACAAAATTAATTGTACGTTGAGCTGCTTCTGCTGGTGATAAAAATGCTGCTACTGCTCCATTATAACCTGCATAACCTGCATTTACAGCTCCTGCTGTTGATGCATCCATAGGGATTGGATTATGTGGTATTGTAGTAAAATAAGGAACTGTAGTTACACTTGGTAAATTAATTACCACACCTTTTGCTCCGTTTGCTGTTAACTGACTTAATAATGCTTGGTAAGTTCCTGCAAATACATTAGGATCTGTAATGTCATTTGGACCATAGGTTGCTGGGTCAAAATTACCTGTTTGATCTACTCCTACACCACCTGATGATGCATAAGACAAAATATCATTGTTTCCTATCCATAAAGAGAAAAATGTAGGGTTTTGCGCTACTGCATCTGCAATAATTGTTGCATTTGGCTCTGATGCAAAACGCACAAAGTATGGGTTTGCTGAAGGAAGCGCTGCTACATTACCATAACCTGGCGCTAATAAATGAAATGATTTTGCTCCTGGAACTCCCATATTATTAAAATTACCAGACAATATGTTGGTAATCTCTGTAGTTGGCATTCCTGCTTTTCTAATTGGAGCTAAACTAGCTTGACTTGAACCACTTAATACTAAACGTGTTTCTTGTATTTGTACGCCACCTAATAACAAACCACCTAAATTATCATTCATCATAGGTTGGTTAAATGCTCCGCCACCCGCTAAAGAAAACCGGTTAGCCATCATACTTGGATATGAATTGTTTTGACCCGCTGTAAATAATGCGCCGTCAGCATAACCAGCAGTTAATGAGTTACCAACCGCTACGTAGTTTGATAAATCGACATCTCCTGTTGTGTAATGTCCTCCATCTGCAATTGGGTTATCTACTTCTGCTTCACAAGCAATTAACCCTAAAGCTAATATTGCTAAATATTTTATGTTTTTCATAATTTCTTTGTTTTAAAATGCTTATAGTTTATATGAAACCCCAATACCTGGAGCAAATACTGTTGATTTGTATGTTCCTGAGAATGGCACTGCAACTCCATTTTCAAAATAATGATCGTACGAGTTATCAATTTCATCAAACTGTAAATAAAGGAAAGATGCATCTATTGATAGTTTGTCATTTACTTGATAAGATAATCCTGCGGTATATCCTACAGAATCGTTACGTGGTGTTTCTGGCGCAAAATAACCATCTTGTACTGGAGACTCATCAAAATAAACTCCAGCTCTTGCTGTTATTTTTTTAGATGCTTTATATTCTGTTCCAAAACGATATGTATTTGAATCTTTATAATTTCTTAAGTTTACTGAAGTACCTACACCTTTTAAGTCTAAGGTTAATGCTTCATAGTCGCTCCATTGTGTTAAATTAAAATCAACCGCAAAGGTTAACTTATCGTCTTTACATATATAAGCTAAACCAATTGTAACTTCCGCTGGCATTGGCAACAACGAGTTAAATGTAGTGTTTTGTGGCGCTATTGATGTTGGAAAGTTTTCAAAAGTAACGTCACCACCTTCAACTTTCATATCTACTTTTGAGCGGTAATTAAATCCTACTGTTAATTTTTCTATTGGTTTTAATGTTAAACCTATTGTATAACCTGTACCAACAATACCTGATTCTTCAATTGTAATATTTGCTCTTTCACCATTAATATTTGCTAATGTTCTATCTCTGTTTCTATTAAATAGCACTGAACCGTTTGCATAAATAAATCCTGCTCCAATACTTAATTTGTCTGAAATTTTTAAGGCAATTGTTGGTTGAAAAAATATGGCTTTTAAAGCGATGTTGTTTACTAAATGTGAACCTGCCCAATCATCTTCCCATTCTACAGAACTACCGTAAGGTGTGTAAATTGCAAGACCAAAAGAGATATGCTCATTTAATTTATAAGCTGCATAAGCACTAAATGGTGTTCCTAAAGGGTTGTTTGTATTTTCAGAAATACCATATTGTGTGTTTTCGTAAGCTGTATCTGCTATAATACCTGAAACTCCTAAAGAGAAATTCATTTTTCCGTCTAAAAAAGACATACTTGCTGGGTTAAAAAATACAGATTCTGCACTACTAATTACAGCGACACCTGTATGCCCCATTGCTAATTGTCTTTGCCCTTGAATGGACACTCGATATCCACCCGCATAAAGTGTTGAGCCTACAAGGATAAACAATACAAAAGATAAAAAATTTTTCATAATAATTTAATTTTTTTTATTTATTTTATTAAGTTAAAGGCACACGAAACAACATCGCATGACATCACAATATTACAATATTTTAACAGAATAGCATTACTTTTTCATAAAATTTATCTGATTGCTCTGCATGTAACCAATGTCCTGCGTTTTTAATTCCCTGTATTTCAGCTAATTTAAAGTTTTTTTGCATTAGCATTAAATCTGAATCTTCTATATAGGCGGAGTTTTCTCCTTTTAAAAAAAGTACTGGTTTATTAAATTGTTTATTGGTTTTAAATGTTTTAACGACTTCGTTATATTTTTGTTTTAAAACAGGTAGGTTAAAACGATATGCATATCCTTTGTCCGTTCGATATACATTTTTTAGTAAAAATTGAATTACGCCCAATTCTTTTATATATTGTTTTAATACGGTTTCTATGTTTTTTCTTGATTTTATTTCAGAAAAATTCACTACATCTAATGCTTTTAATATATATTGATGATGTGCAGGATACACTTTTGGAGCAATGTCTGCAATTATTAACTTAGCTACTAAACTAGGATTGTTTAATGTAAATTGCATTGCTGTTTTTCCTCCCATTGAATGTCCTAAAATAATACAATTTTTTAGTTGATGATAATTAATATAGTTTTCTAAATCGGATGACATTAACTCATAAGAAAAGTCTTCACTATGAAAACTTCTCCCATGATTACGTTGATCTATTAAATGTACTTGAAAGTTTTTCGAAAACCGATTACCTAATGTTTTCCAATTATCCGACATTCCTAAAAAACCATGAAGGATTAAAAAGGGTTGCCCGTTACCTAAAACTTTAGAATGTAGTATTTTCATTATTTTTTAAGTTCTAATTTTTCCGCAAAATAATCGCAAAAATCCTTCATGGTTAGTGTCATTTTTTCGTCTTGAGTTGCTCTATTAAATGTATCTGCCATGCTTACTAAGGTTTGATGAAAAAACACTTTCATTTCATCTACTGGCATGTCTTTTGTCCATAAGTCTATGCGCAGTGCTTCTTGTTTTTCAGTATCCCAAACTGATAACATTATTGCTTTTGATACTTGGTTTACAATATTTCCTTCTGCCGCTGTAAAGGTGATTTTTTCTGGAACTCTATTTTCATCTAATTCAATATTAAATTTAATTTCCGACTCTATTTTTGCCATTATTTTTGTGGTTTGTATTTTGATTTTTTAAAAATTTCTTCATTATTCATTGTGCATAATTCACGTAAAGATACATCATTGTTTTTCATAAATGAACGTACTATTTGCCAACCTATATACTGCCCTAATTTACCAGGAGATTCATTGTCAATAGATAAATAAAATTTAGAAAACGGAGAGTTTGCGATAAAACGATTAGAGAGTTTTGTATCTGTACTAAACAACATTTTGTTTTCTATAAAATAACTCCAAATCATACCTTCATTTATCTTTGCCCAATCTAATTGAGGTTGTGTATAACTTATACGTGATGCTTCTGATTTAAACGGAATAAACAAATCTTTTAAGTATAATAGTTTTCCAAAATAAACCATTTGCGCTACAAACAATCTGTCTTTACTTTTTAATACAAATTTTTTAGCGTACAAATTCGCGACATCTACTACTATTTGTTCTTTTTTTAAATTTGCTGCAATGTATCTTGAAAATCCTTCATAAAACGGATGGTCTTTGCCTAAATAGTTGGCTGTAGCTACTACCAAAATATTGTTTTTTAATAGCACTTTGTTTCTATAATCTACCATTGATGCAACCGCCACGACTTTTGGGGTTTTAAATTCTGGGAAATAATATTTAATATGTTTAAATAGTTGTGATAATTCTTCTTCTTGTACTATAAAATCTGGAAACGCTTTAATAGATTCTTGCAATATTTCTTGCATTAAAGTGTCTTGTTGTTGCAGGATCCATAAGCTGTCTATGTTTTTCACTTTTCGAGGCGCTAAGTACGGATATTTCTTTTTTAATATCGAAAAATCTGTTTTTTTTGCATTCAAAAAATCTTTATCAAAACGCTTTACTTGCACCTTAATAGGTGTTTTTTCTATTTCTGACGGCGTTTTATATGTTGTATCGCAAGAAGTAGCAAACACAAAAATCGCTATATATATATATTTATAATTCATATTTATTTTACTTAATTTCATAAAAAAAACCGTGGTTATTTTTATTATTTTTCTGCGAAATAAGTGTTTTATTTATAAAATAAATTGCTCGCTTATCGATTTGTTTTCGTGAACACTTTTCATTACTACTGCAAACAAACTAGCACAAGTAACTACTTTTATTTTAGAGCTACTTTGCTTCATTGGAATGGAATCTGTTACTATTAATTCTTCTAATTTTGAGTTTTCTATACGGTTATATGCATCTCCTGAAAGTATGGCGTGTGTACAAATTGCTCGTACACTTTTTGCACCTCTTTCAATCATCATATCTGCTGCTTTTGATAGCGTACCTGCGGTATCGACCATATCATCTACCAATACTACATTTTTACCTGTAACATCTCCTATCAACTCCATGTGTGAAATTACGTTTGCTTTTGCACGTTGTTTGTAACAGATAACGACATCGCTTTTTAGTGCTTTTGCATAGGCATATGCTCGTTTAGAACCTCCCATATCTGGAGATGCAATGGTTAGGTCTGATAAGTTTAACTTTTGTAAATAGGGTAAAAACAAGGTTGATGCAAATAAATGGTCTACTGGTTTTTCAAAGAAACCTTGTATTTGATCGGCGTGTAAATCCATTGTAATAATACGTGTAGCGCCTGCCGTTTCTAACAAATTGGCTACTAGTTTTGCTGCAATTGGCACACGAGGTTTATCTTTTCTATCTTGACGTGCCCAACCAAAATAAGGTAAAACTGCGGTTACGTGTCTTGCTGACGATCGTTTTGCTGCATCTAACATTAATAACATTTCCATTAAGTTTTTAGAAGTTGGATGCGTTGAGCCTACAATAAATACTCTTCTTCCTCTTACCGATTCTTCAAAAGAAGGCTGAAATTCGCCATCACTATAGGTTGATGTAATTACGTTACCTAGTTTTACTCCGAAGTTTTTTGCAATATCTTCTGCTATTACTTGACTTTGTGAACAGGCGAAAATTTTTGGTTCTAATTGTTGCATGGTGTATTTTTTAGTTGTGTGTTATTTGCTACAAATTTAAAAAAAAATTAAATAATTACCGCATTTGTTTATTAACAAGTTTTATTTTGCGAAAATTTACTTCAAAACAAAAAAAGAAGCAATTAATTGCTTCTTTTTTTGTTTTTATATTTTTGTTAGCCAATTTTTAATATCGACTTCGCTTTTTATTTTTTCTTTTAAGTCGGTTATTAATATTCGTTCTTGTTTCATGGTATCTCGATACCGAATGGTTACCTTATTGTCTGTTAATGTTTCATGGTCAACGGTAATACAAAATGGTGTTCCGTTAGCGTCTTGACGGCGATAACGTTTACCTACTGCATCTTTTTCGTCATAAACTACATTAAAATCCCATTTTAAATCGTTGCTGATTTTTTTAGCTATTTCTGGTAATCCATCTTTTTTAACTAATGGAAATATTGCTGCTTTTACAGGTGCTAATACTGCTGGTAATTTTAAAACTACTCTGGTTGTTCCATTTTCTAGTTCTTCGGTTTGTAGACTGTTTGAAAAAACGGCTAAAAACATTCGGTCTAATCCAATAGATGTTTCTACTACATAAGGCACGTAACTTTCGTTGATTTCGGGATCAAAGTATTGTAATTTTTTACCTGAATGTTTTTCGTGTGCTTTTAAATCAAAATCCGTACGAGAATGAATTCCTTCTAATTCTTTAAATCCAAACGGGAATTTAAATTCAATATCTGATGCATTATCGGCATAATGTGCCATTTTTTCATGATCATGAAAACGATAATTTTCTTTTCCTAATCCTAACGATAAATGCCATTTTAATCGTGTTTCTTTCCATTTCTCATACCATTCTTTTTGTGTGCCTGGACGTACAAAAAACTGCATTTCCATTTGTTCAAATTCACGCATTCTAAAAATAAATTGTCTTGCTACTATTTCATTTCTAAATGCTTTACCTGTTTGTGCGATGCCAAATGGTATTTTCATTCGACCTGTTTTTTGAACATTACTGAAATTTACAAAAATACCTTGTGCGGTTTCTGGTCTTAAATATAAATCTATTGCGGTATCAGCGCTTGCTCCTAATTTGGTGCCAAACATAAGGTTAAATTGCCTAACGTCTGTCCAATTTTTAGAGCCTGAAACCGGACAAGCAATACCTAGCTCTTCAATAAATTCTTTTACTTCGGTTAGCTTTTCGGTTTCTAAAAGTTGTCCTAATTTGTTTAAAATTGCTTGTTTTTCGGCTCTGTATTTTACTACTTTAGGGTTGGTGCTTACAAATTCTTCTAAATTAAAATTTTCTGCAAAGCGTTTTTGTGCTTTTTTAATTTCTTTTTGTGCTTTGGTTTCTAATTTTTCTGCAAAATCTTCTACCAATACATCGGCTCTGTATCTTTTTTTAGAATCTTTATTATCTATTAACGGGTCGCTAAAAGCATCTACATGTCCTGATGCTTTCCAAGTGGTTGGGTGCATAAATATTGCAGAATCTATTCCTACAATATTGCTATGTAATTGCACCATCGATTTCCACCAATAGTCTCTAATGTTTTTTTTTAGCTCTACTCCGTTTTGTGCGTAATCATATACTGCGCTTAAACCGTCATATATTTCGGATGATTGAAATATATAACCATACTCTTTTGCGTGTGCAATTACTTGTTTAAATTTATCTTCTTGTTTTGCCATAATGCAAAAATAGTAAAACTTAGTAAATTATGTGTGAAGATTTTATAAAAGATAAAAGACCGCTTCGTTGTCAGATTTATGAGTTGTTTGTAACTATAAATTATTTTCTTTTTTATTGAATAGGTGTTGCGTTTTTATAGGTGCGGTTTTTTATATAAAAATAACAGAAAGACAGTACTAAAAATACACTTACTGGCAATATAATATTGTCTATTTTTGATTTTAACACATATATAACAAACCCATTACAAATAAGTTGAACTATAAAATATGTGATTGAAATTTTTAAATGTGGTACTTTTATTTCATTTGCATATTGCTGATACAAGTGCCTCCTATGTGCTTCAAATACATTTTCTTTTCTGATAAAACGTTCTATTATTGTCCAACCACCATCTAACAAATAAACGCCTAATATTAAAAACACGAAGTAATTGTTTGTTTTTAAAAACAGTTGTATTATAAAATATATTATAGAGAAGCCGACTGCTATACTACCCACATCTCCTAAAAAACATTTTGGTTTTAATCTAAAATTAAAAAAACCAAAAACAAGTGTTGCTAATATATATACGCCAGGGCAAACGCATCATAAATTGAGTATTACACATAATAACTTTTTTTTAAATGATTTTTATAACGCTTTTTAAAATTAAATTGGTATAAGTGCCTTTTGGAAATCTGGTATTGCAAACAATTTTAATGCAAATAAATTTAC
>CAZWNY010000003.1:0-64166 GCA_964635575.1 uncultured Kordia sp.
AGAAACACATATCAATAAAGTAGGAGTTTCTGAACGTACAAAAGCAGTTATAGAACCTCGTTTGTCAGATCAATGGTTTCTGAAAATGGACGAAATGGTAAAACCAGCTTTAAATGCCGTTTTAAAAGATGGAGATATTAAATTATATCCGAAGAAAATAGAAAACACCTATCGACATTGGCTGGAAAACATTAGAGATTGGAATGTTTCTCGTCAATTATGGTGGGGACAACAAATACCAGCATATTATTATGGCGATGCAAAAGAAGATTTTGTAGTAGCAGAAACCAAACAAGAAGCACTAAAACTAGCACAAACAAAAACAGGAAACACATCTCTACTAATCTCAAACCTTCGCCAAGACAATGATGCGCTAGACACCTGGTTTTCTTCTTGGTTGTGGCCAATATCGGTTTTTGACGGTATTCGCAACCCAGATAATGAAGATTTTAAATACTATTACCCAACAAACGATTTAGTAACAGGTCCAGATATTATTTTCTTTTGGGTTGCACGTATGATTTTTGCAGGCTATGAATTTAAAAACGAAAAACCTTTCGAAAATGTATATTTTACAGGAATTGTAAGAGACAAACAAGGTCGTAAAATGAGTAAATCCTTAGGAAACTCACCAGATGCCTTAAAATTAATAGAAAATTATAGTGCCGATGCTGTAAGAACAGGAATGTTATTTTTAAGCTCAGGAGCAGGAAATGATTTATTGTTTGACGAATCTAAATTACAACAAGGAAAAGCGTTTAGTAATAAAATAATAAATGCATATCGATTGGTAAGCGGCTGGGAAGTTTCAGAAACTATTGAGCAACCAGAATCAAGTAAAATTGCATTAGAGTGGTTTACAGCTAAGTTTCAAAACGCACTTGCAGAAATAGAAGATCATTTTAATAAATATCGTTTATCCGATGCATTAATGACCACTTATAAATTAATTTGGGACGATTTTTGTTCTTGGTTATTAGAAATGGTAAAACCAGCGTATCAACAACCAATAGATAAAGTTACTTTTGATGCAATCATAACAGCATTTGAAAACAACTTAAAAGTATTGCATCCGTTTATGCCTTTTTTAACAGAAGAGTTATGGCATCAAATAGCAAACAGAACAGAAAATGAAGCCTTAATAATTTCTAGAAATCCAGAATTGAAAACAGTAAATACTACTATTTTATCTGATTTTGAAATTGCTTCGGAAGTAATCTCAGGAATACGAACTATCCGAAAAAACAAAAATATTTCATTTAAAGACACCATCGAATTGTTTGTTGTAAACAATGAAAAAACAGTAACTCGTTTTGACAGTGTAATTGCTAAAATGGGAAATTTATCAAAACTAAATTATGTTAAAAACAAAGTAGAAGGCGCTTTAAGTTTTAGAGTAAAAGCCAACGAATATTTTATACCAATGGTTGGTGCTATTGACGTAGAATCTGAGATTAAAAAACTAACAGAAGAATTAAATTATACAAAAGGATTTTTAAAATCTGTACAAAAAAAATTAGCAAACGAACGTTTTGTAAACAATGCTCCAGAGCAAGTAATTACAAGCGAACGTAAAAAAGAGGCAGATGCTTTAGCAAAAATAGAAACCTTACAAGAAAGTTTAAAAGGGTTACAATAATAAAACTAATGTCATGTGCATTGTTGTGTTTAACCTATCCTTTAATTCTAACAATTTGTGGATTACTGTTTTAAAAAACATGTAATCCACAAATCATTGTTAAAACATAGCAACAATAACAATTCATATATACAATTTTCGAACATTATACGTTTATTATTTAGATCTATAATCATAAATATATGCGTTAAAAACAAACGACTTATTAGCTAATTGCAATCAAATTTTTCGCCTTATTTCTTGTTACGAATCGATTTTTTATCTTTTTGACTATAAACCACTTATTCTTTTTTTGTGGCAAAAAAATTAATCAAAAACATACATTTTCTTAGAAAAATACATTTAAGGTTAAAACGTAAAACCAATACTTTATCTATATTTGTAAAAAAACAGATAATAAGTAATGAATACAATCCAAAAAACAGAAGATTTTTACAAAAAACTAACAATACAGTTAAAAGAAACCACTACTTTTCCACATATTTATTTATATAAATTTATAGTACCATCAAAAGAAGAAAATGAAAAAACAGTACTTGAAAAGTTTGCCAATACAGGAGCAATTATAGATACTAAAAAATCAAAAACAGGAAAATACACAAGCATATCTATTCATGTAGAAATGAAAAATGCAGAAGCAATTATTCAAAAATATAAAGACGTAAGTAACGTAAAAGGCATTATTTCTTTATAAAAATCTCGGTCTTTTAATTAAAATGATTACTTTGCAAAAGTAATTGACTTCCTATATTAAAAATAACACATTCTCACACTAAAAAATCATATATATTTTGATTGAACACATTGAATACAATACAGAGCGCGAAAAATTAATAATTCCAGAATACGGTAGGCATTTACAAAAAATGGTAAATCATGCAATGGAAATTAAAGACGATGCCGAACGAGCAAAAATAGTAAAATCAATTATAGATGTGATGGGCAACTTGCAACCTCATTTACGTGACGTACAAGACTTTAAACACAAGCTTTGGGATCAACTTTTTATTATGTCTGACTTTAAACTAGAAGCAGATTCGCCATACCCGAAACCTTCAAAAGAAGAACTACAAGAAAAACCAGAACCATTAGCCTATCCACAAAACTTTCCTAAATATCGTTTTTATGGTAATAATATTAAGCGAATGATAGACGTAGCTTTATCTTGGGAAGAAGGAAATTTAAGAGAAGCATTAATAATAACCATTGCAAATCACATGAAAAAATGCTTCTTAGGTTGGAATAAAGATACCGTAGATGATGATGTGATTTTCAAACATTTACTAGAGTTATCTGAGGGCAAAATTAATTTAAATGATAAAGATATTACATTATCATCTAGTTTTCAAAACAAAGGAAACAAACGTCAAGATCATCCGAAAGCGAAAAATAACACAAAACGATACACCAACCGAAACAATAAAAACCAACCACGTAAAAGGAATTAAAAAATGGGTACATTTCAAATAGAAGGCGGGCATCAATTAAAAGGCGAAATACAACCACAAGGAGCAAAAAATGAAGCATTACAAATACTGTGCGCTGTATTATTAACATCCGAAAAAGTAACCATACATAACATACCAGATATTATTGATATTAACAAACTAATATCATTACTAGGCAATTTAGGTGTTAAAATTCAAAAATTAGCACACGGATCCTATTCATTTCAGTCAGACGATTTGAATTTAAACTACTTAGAATCTCCTGAATTTAAAAAAGAAGGAAGCTCATTAAGAGGTTCTATTATGATTGTAGGACCAATGTTGGCACGTTTTGGAAAAGGATATATTCCGAAACCAGGAGGCGACAAAATAGGAAGAAGACGCTTAGATACTCATTTTGAGGGGTTTATGAAATTAGGCGCAAAATTTCGTTACAACAAAGAAGATTATTTTTACGGAGTAGAAGCAGATGAACTAAAAGGAACCTATATGCTTTTAGACGAAGCATCGGTAACAGGAACAGCAAACATAGTAATGGCCGCAGTTTTAGCAACAGGAAAAACCACCATTTACAATGCCGCGTGCGAACCTTATTTACAGCAATTATGTAAAATGCTAAATAGCATGGGAGCAAAAATTACAGGAATAGGATCTAATATGCTAACCATTGAAGGCGTTAAAGAACTGAAAGGCTGCACACATCGTGTATTGCCCGATATGATTGAAATAGGAAGTTGGATTGGCTTAGCGGCAATGACAAAAAGTGAGCTAACAATTAAAAACGTAAGTTGGGATAACTTAGGACAAATACCAGCAGTATTTAGAAAACTCGGAATTACTTTAGAACGTAAAGGCGATGATATTTATATTCCTGCACATAAAGATGGTTATGAAATCCAAAACTATATTGACGGATCAATTTTAACTATTTCCGATGCACCTTGGCCAGGATTTACACCCGATTTATTAAGCATTGTACTTGTTGTAGCAACTCAAGCAAAAGGCGAAGTATTAGTGCATCAAAAAATGTTCGAAAGCCGCTTGTTTTTTGTAGACAAATTGATTGACATGGGCGCAAAGGTGATTCTATGTGATCCACACAGAGCAACAATTATGGGACACGATTTTAAAAGCCAATTAAAAGCAACTACAATGGTGTCACCAGATATTAGAGCAGGAATTTCCTTATTAATAGCCGCATTATCAGCAAAAGGAACCAGTATAATACATAATATAGAACAAATAGACAGAGGCTATGAACGGATAGACGACCGTTTGCGAGCAATTGGAGCAAAAATTGTTAGAACCGCATAAAAAAAGTGCTTTAACAACAAAATAAACAATTATGAAATTTGCCATTATAAAAGAACGTAAAAATCCACCAGATAAACGTGTGGTGTTTACTCCAGAAATGTGTGTAGAAATGCAAAAGCAATTCCCAAATGCAAAAATAGCTGTAGAGCAATCTGATGTTCGGTTTTTTAATGACAAACAATATGAAAAATCAGGATTTAAACCTGTTTTAAATATTTCAGATTGTGATGTAATGATAGGCGTAAAAGAAGTGCCAATTGACGCGTTAATTCCAAATAAAAAATATTTTTTCTTCTCACATACTATAAAAAAACAACCCTATAATCGAAAATTATTACAAGCAATATTAGCAAAAAATATTGAAATGTTTGATCATGAGGTAATAATTAAAGCAAACGGAAGTCGTTTAGTTGGCTTCGGACGTTATGCAGGTATTGTTGGTACATACAACGGATTTATAGCATATGGTAAAAAATACAATACTTGGAGTTTGCCAAAATCAGAAAATTTACTAGATTTAGCAGCCATAAAAGTTGAATTAAATAAAATAACACTCCCAAACCTTAAAATTTGTTTAACAGGTAACGGTAAAGTAGCAAAAGGAGCACAAGAAATTTTAGATCATTTACAAATAAAAGAAATATCAGTAAATGAATTTTTAACAAAAAAATTTAACGAACCTGTTTTTTGCAGGCTAGACGTTTTAGATTATAACAAACGTAAAGACGGTAAAGTAATAGATAAATACGATTTTTATAACAACCCAATGCAATATAAAAGTGATTTTATGCGCTTTGCAAAAGTAACCGACTATTTTATTACAGGTCATTTTTATGGAGACAACTCACCTTATTTATTTACTAGAAAAGATGCAAAACATCCTGATTTTAATATTAAACTAATAGCCGATGTAAGCTGTGACATTAACGGACCAATAGCAAGTACAATACGTTCTTCAACTATTGCAGACCCTATTTACGGATACAATCCACAAACTGAAAAGGAAGTAGATTTTAAAAACGATAACGCTATTGTGGTAATGGCAGTAGATAATTTACCTTGCGAATTACCAAAAAACGCTAGTGAAGGTTTTGGAAAGCTATTTTTAAAACACGTTATCCCTGCATTTTTTAATAATGATGAAAACGGAGTTTTAGAACGTGCATGTATGACTAAAAACGGTAAATTAACCAAACGCTATGCCTATTTACAAAATTTTGTAGATGGGAAAGAGTAAAAGATTGCTGAATGATATCAGATAATTTTCAAAGATTACGAAAAAATGACTATCCAACCGATAGTCATTTTTTTTTGATTGTTAAGGATAAAATGTAAATTTTAGAGTATCGCAATGAATTTGATAATTGTAACACAAAAGTCAATGACCTCCGACCCTACGCAATTACATAAACAACTACCTGTCAAGCAACAAACTGTTTTTCTGAGTTTTTATCCTAAAAAAAAACCTCAAGTTAACACTTGAGGTTTTTTATATGTTAAACTAATTAGTTATTAGTTTACAGCTTTTCCTAAATCAGAACCAGCTTTAAATTTCACTACATTTTTAGCAGCAATTTTGATAGTTTTACCAGTTTGTGGGTTTCTACCATCTCTTGCAGCTCTATGGTTTACAGTCCAAGAACCGAATCCTACTAAAGACACTCTGTTACCTGATTTTAAAGATCCTTCAACATTTCCTAAAAAAGACTCTAAACATTTTTTTGCAGATGCTTTAGATACTCCTGAGTCAGATGCCATAGCATCAATTAATTGTGTTTTGTTCATAATAAAAAGATTTTAAGTTAAATAAATTAATATTTGCAATTTAAGATAATCCTTAACCGCTATACAAACTTACACAAAATATCTTCTAACGCAAGTAAACACAGGGAAAAATCATTATTTTGTTAATAAAGCTAATCAAATGTTAATAAATTGAGCTAAAAAAGTGTTTTTTTTGCACCTCAATGTTATTAGGGGGTTTACAGAGTTATTGCATTTTTTTGAAATGTAAAGCCATTTAATAAGGATTCTACATCCATTTTCTTTTTACCAGGAAGCTGAATGATAAGGAGTTTTATATAGCCTTTTTTTACTGCAATTTTAATTGTATTTTTATCACTAAGCACAGTTCCTATCTCTAATACATGTTTTTCTATTATTTTTTTAGCATCATAAATTTTTATTGCAAGTATCTCTTCTCCATTTTGTAAATCGAACCAAGCGGTTGGATACGGACTTAAACCACGTATCTTATTGTAAATATCATTTATGTTATTGCTCCAATCTATTTTACAGGTATGCTTGTGTAGTTTGTATGCTGTTTTTATGTTTTCGATTTTGGGTTGCATATAGGTTTCTATTTTGTCTTCTGCAATAGCATTTACTGTTTTTAAAACTAAATCACTTCCTTTACACATTAACTTATCATGTAAACTTCCTGCATTTTCAGATACTTCTATATGCATGTTTTCTTGCATTATAATTTCTCCTGTATCTATTTTTTCATCAATAAAAAAAGTAGTAATTCCTGTTTTGGTTTCTCCATTGATAATGGCCCAATTTATTGGTGCTGCACCTCGATAATTAGGTAGTAAAGATGCATGTAGATTAAAAGTTCCGTATTCTGGCATATTCCAAACTACTTTTGGTAACATTCTAAAGGCAACTATAATTTGCAAGTTGGCATTTAGGGCTTTTAGTTCTGCTAAAAAATCTTTATTTTTTAAGTTTATAGGTTGTAAAATGATTAGATTTTGGCTAAGCGCATATTTTTTTACTGCGGATTGGTTTAATTTTTGCCCTCTACCTGATTTTCGGTCTGGAGCGGTAATTACGCCTACAATGTTATATTGGTTTTGTACTAATTTTTTTAGGCTGTCAACAGCAAAGTCTGGTGTACCCAAAAACACAATGTTTAATTTTTTCATGAAACGTTTTTATTGATTAGTAAAGGTGGTTTTAATAGTTGTAATTTATTTTAAACCTGAAATAAAAAACCTCATTCTAGTTATATACAGAATGAGGTTTTAAGATTTTTTTTTACAGACTATAAACTAGTTGCTTCTTATAGCAATATTAGCTTGTATTGTTACATCTTTTCCTGTTTCACTAACACCATCTGCTCCGGTATGCAATTGTTCACAGGATTTATGTAAAGATGTAAATGCTTCTTCTATTTTCCAATCCATTAGATTGGTAATTTTCCCGTTTAATGTAATTACATTGTTTGTTATGGTATACTTCATTGGCACAGCAACTGTATTGTTGTTCATTTTTAAATTCAAATTGAGCTTACCTTTGGTGTCATCTCCTTTAATATCACTAAAATGTCCTGATAAGGCTGTAGTTTTTTTCATAATACCGAAAAATAATGTTTTTATTTTAGTATCTCTACTTTCATTTTTAGAGAAAAAACTAGATACAGGAATGTTAAACTGCAAGTTATCTAAAGTACCTTGTGGAGTATCGCTTTTTATAATTTTCTTAATGTTAATTTCTGTAAATGTACCGTTTACTTCTATTTTTTTTGTGGTTTTGTAGGCAGTCCAACTAACGGTGCTTTTAGCTGTATTTACACTAAATTTAGGTGTAGTTATGATGGTTTCTACTGTGGTTTTTTCGGATACAGTTTCTTTTTTCTCGTTTTTTTTGCAAGACAATAATGTCAATCCGCTTAATGTTAATAATAAAATTGTTTTTTTCATGATATTTTTTTAGGAGTTATATAAAATCAATAGCTACATTGTACTTTGTAATGGTTTCATTTACTAAATTAATGTAGGCTAGTTTTGCTTCGTCTATGGTTAAGTTATTTACTTGTAAAATCGCATTCATTTTAAACGCACTTCTAATCATGTCAGGGTCGCTGGTACGATAAAAATTAGTGTTTGCTGATGCTTGTTTATAAAACGCATAAAATTGCAACCTTAAATCAATAGGTATTTCAATATCATCCATTTTGTTGGCCGCATCAAATGCTTTTAAAAACCTTGTATGTAATTTACTCATGTGTTGCAATAACGGTTTCGTTTCCTTTTACTACTTGATTTAAAGTTACTTTTAATTTTGTATCTAAAGGTAAAAATAAATCTATTCTTGATCCAAATTTTATAAATCCCGCATCATCACCCTGTACAACTTGTGTGCCTTTTTTTGCGTAATTTACAATTCTACGAGCCAATGCGCCTGCTATTTGGCGATATAAAATTTCACCAAAATTTTGATTTTCAATGACAATGGTTGTTCTTTCGTTTTCTTCGGATGCCTTTGGGTGCCATGCAACTAAAAATTTGCCTGGGTGATATTTGCTAAATTTCACCAAACCGCTCATGCAATAACGTGTAACGTGTACGTTTAGTGGCGACATAAATATAGATACTTGTAAACGTTTTTCATTAAAATATTCTTTTTCAAACACTTCTTCAATAACTACTACTTTTCCATCTGCAGGAGCAACGAGGCTATTAGTGTCTAAAATCATTTTTCGTTTAGGATTTCTAAAAAATTGTAAAATAATAACTAGTACAAATAAAGCTACCGCATAAACTATATATTGAATAATTTGATTTTGGGTTAAGTATTCGACCCCTAAGAATAAGAAAGTTACTACAAATAATGTAATTAATATAGACGTTTGTCCTTCTTTATGAAACATAATTTAGTATTTTAAGGTATAAATATGCAAATGAAGAAACAAATATAAGACTATCTAAGCGATCTAAAAAACCTCCATGACCTGGAATTAATTTACTGCTGTCTTTTATTTGCGCTTCTCTTTTAAATTTTGAGGCTATCAAGTCGCCAATAGCACCACTAAAAGCGATGATAACGCTAAGAACTAACCAATGTATGCTTGTCAAACTATTTGTGGTATTGGCTATAGTTACCCCAGCAATTACTCCGAAAAATAAACCTCCTAAAAACCCTTCAATTGTTTTTTTAGGGGATATTTTTTCAAATAATTTATTTTTTCCAAACTTACGACCTACTAAATACGCAAACGTATCATTACTCCAAATGATTACTAAAATTCCAAAAATAATACTAGGGTTATAAGTATCATTTATAATAGATGGTATTAATGTAAGTAGTGCAAAGGGCAAAATAATGTATGTGATTGGTAATTGTGGTTTGAGTATTGAGCTTGTATTTGTTTTTTTTAAACGAAAAAGTTTATAGGTTAAAAACAAATGAGAAAATAAGGTAATAATTGCAAGTATAATAAAAAAATCGTTTTTAAATCTATCATTATTCGTAGTAAAACTATAATAGGTTAAAGCTGCGATAGCTAATAAACTAATATACGGATGAATGTTTTTTAAATTAATTAGACGATTAAATTCCCAACAAGAAATGAGTGCGAAAACGAAAAAAAGTAGCGCAAAAATAGTTTGCGAAGTGTATATTGCAGTGATTAGTACTGCAATATACACAAATCCCGAAATTGCACGTGTTAATGTTTCACTCATGTTTTTTTATAAGTCTTCTAAAAGAAGCAAATATAGGTTTTTTGTATTGCTTCCGTAAGTAAGAGAGTCTTTTTCTTCAGGAATTTTAAAACATTTTAAAGTGGTAATATTTGAAGGTATGTAATTAGTGCTATTTTTTTTAATAGTTTTTAACCCATCGCTAATCGTTTCTTTAAGCTGACTGGCAGATGCAAATACAATAAAATTATGGGGCAATGTATTTATTTTTTCTTCTTTTATTTGATTTGAAGACATTAAAATCGATCCATTATTTGCAATTAAACCCTCGCAAGTAGTTAAAAAAAAGTCGGGATTATCCGTATTGTCACTTTCAATATTAAATTGTTTTGATAATGCATTATTGTAACACAAAACATTTTTTAAACTCCAATTATTTTCGATTAAAATTTGTTCAAAATTTAAAATAATTTCCTCCAAAGTTGTAGCGTATAAAAATTTACCTCCACTTTCTATAAAGTTAACAGTAAACAACTCATCTACAGATGTTTCCTCTGTCGGCAAAAACTCATCAACCTCATTTTTAGACGATGAATTTAAGGTAGTTATTTTTTTTAAAAAAAAATTAAAAAATCCCATTTTTTAAGTAATTTTAAGTCTTTTTTCAGAAGACTTCTAAAGTCCAAAGATAATAAAAAAATTTAACTTATAATTAAGTTTTATATTTTTTGCTGCTCTATATTAAGTTTCTATCTAACGCTATTTACTTGGCTTTTTAAGTAATCTTCAAATGTTTTTTACTTTTTTTATTTATGCTCGTAAAGTAATTATCTAAAACAAAGATGTTTTTCAAAAATCTAAAGTTTTAAAAACGAATTAAGTCTAATAAAATCAACTATATAAACAAAAAAATATTTATTGATTAATCTTGTAGTGCAAATACTTTTTTAAGTAATGTTGATGTCCTTGAGGTAGCCTTTGTTCTTATTTCTTTTTCTTCAATAGCAATCATTTTATATACACCATTTAATGCTTTACCTGTAACATAATTAGTTAAATCAGGGTTTATTTTTTTCGTGAATGGTATTGCATTGTATTTATTGATTAGGTTACTCCAAATTTTATCGGCACCTACTTTTGCAAAAGAATTTTTAATTACAGGACTAAACTTAGCATATAATGCTGTTTTTGTTTTGTCAATCAAATATTGTGTGGCAGCATTATCATTACCCATTAAAATATTTTTAGCATCGTTAAAGGTAATTTCTTTTACGGCGTTAATAAAAATTGGCGTTGCTTCACCTACTGCATCTGTTGCCGCAGTGTTTAACACTTTAAGTCCTTCATCTGCTAATTTACTTAGTCCAATATTTCGCAATGCCTTATCTACTTTTTTTAACTCTTCTGGCAATAAAATTTTAACTAAGTTATTTTTGTAAAAACCATCTTTAGCGGTTAATTTAGTTACTTGTTTATGAATTCCTAAGTTTAATGCCTCTCGTAAACCAGCAGCAATATCAGCATTTCCAAAAACCGAACCTGTTTGTTGCGGTAAATTATTTACTACTTGTTGTAATTCGCTACAACTAATGGTTGTAAAAATAATGGCTATCAACATTAATTTACGCTTCATAAAATATTATTTTTAAGGTTAAAAAAATCAAATTTACAATTTTTACATTAAAAAAATGAAAACCTGTTATTTTATTCGTATTTTTAAATCCTTTATAATAAATATGCGTAAATTTTATTTCCTTTTATTACTAACAATTGGATTGTTTTCTTGCGGAAATCAACATCAATTTACCAAACAACAAAAAAAAGCACTTACTAATGCTGATAGTAATAAACCAATGCGTGTGTTTTTAATTACTAACAAACAAGATTCTATTTTACTCCGCAAAAAAAGTAGCTATATAAATCCAAAAAATAAATTCACAAAAGTATTGGCTAATCGATTATTTGCTACAGTACGTGATAGCTTGTCAATGGGCGTTGGTATTGCAGCCCCACAAATAGGTGTTTTAAAAAACATAATTTGCGTACAGCGTTTTGATAAAAAAAAATTTCCTTTTGAGTTCTATTTAAATCCGATAATTATAAATTGTTCTGACAAAAAACTTCCTTTCCCTGAAGGGTGTTTATCTATCCCTAATACAAAAGGAATTACAAAAAACAGAGCATTTACCATTACTATTGAATATGACACCTTAGATGGTGAACATAAAAAAGAAAATATTTCCGATTTTACATCGGTGATTTTTCAGCATGAAATAGATCATTTAAACGGTATCTTATTTATTGATCATTTAAAGAAAGATGTAATAACTGACCACAAAAAAAACACTCAAAAAAAATAATATTTTAGTGACTTTTTTTGAGTGTTTTTTTTTAATTATCATAATGTTTAGAAATTTTTAAAGCATTGTCATCACAATTAAAATTCTACAATTTGAATATGATTACATCCTGTGTTTCTCTTGCAACCAACCTTAAACCCATAAACATTTTCGTGCAAAGTAGCTTTCAGCCTAAAAATAGTTGTTACGGTTGTTGATTATAAAAATTTACACTCGTTTATTCAATTAAAATTAGTAATGATCAATTAGTTGCTTTCTTATTTAGATTAATGCTATGCTTTTCCTCAAAAATCACACCTTATTTTTTTATAATTCCGTAAATTGCAACACAAAATTATATATAAAAACTTACAAATGGAACAAATTACACCTTATAAACCTAAATTTAAAGTTCGTATCGTAACCGCAGCAGCATTATTTGATGGTCATGATGCCGCCATAAACATTATGCGTAGAATTATACAATCTACAGGTGTTGAGGTAATACATTTAGGACATGACCGCAGCGTAGAAGAGGTTGTCAATTGTGCAATACAAGAAGATGTAAATGCCATCGCAATAACCTCGTACCAAGGCGGACACAATGAGTATTTTAAATACATGTACGATTTGTTACAAGAAAAAAACGCGACACACATTAAAATTTTTGGTGGCGGTGGCGGTGTAATTTTGCCTACCGAAATTAAAGAATTAATGGATTATGGTATTACTCGAATTTATTCACCCGATGACGGCAGAGAATTAGGCTTGCAAGGAATGATTAATGACTTGGTAAAAATATCTGATTTTGCTATTGGAGATAAACTAACAGTTAGTTTGAACGACTTATCGAATAAAAAATCAGGAAGTATTGCACGTGTAATTTCAGCGGCAGAAAACTTTCCTGAAGTGGCTAAAAAAACGTTAGCAGCCATTCATCATAAAAATAAAAACTCAACAACTCCCGTTTTAGGAATTACAGGTACTGGTGGTTCTGGAAAATCATCTTTAGTAGATGAATTGGTACGTCGATTTTTAGTCGATTTTCCCAAAAAAACTATCGGTTTAATTTCTGTAGACCCATCAAAACGAAAAACCGGTGGCGCTCTATTAGGCGATCGTATCCGCATGAATGCGATTAACAACAACCGTGTTTATATGCGATCATTAGCAACTCGACAATCTAACTTAGCATTATCAAAATACGTAAGCGAAGCTATTGAAGTATTAAAAGCTGCCGAATTTGATTTAATTATACTAGAAACCTCTGGTATTGGACAATCCGACACCGAAATTATAGAACATTCTGATACATCATTATATGTAATGACTCCTGAATTTGGCGCAGCTACACAATTAGAAAAAATTGATATGCTTGATTTTGCTGACCTAGTAGCCATTAATAAATTTGATAAACGTGGGGCTTTAGATGCGGTACGCGATGTAAAAAAACAATACATGCGTAATAATAATTTATGGGATGTACACCAAGATGATTTGCCTGTTTATGGCACAATTGCCTCGCAGTTTAATGATCCTGGAATGAATACGCTGTACAAAGCAATAATGGACAAATTAGTCGAAAAAACAAATGTCGATTTAAAATCATCTATTGCGATTACAAAAGAAATGAGTAAAAAAATATTTGTAATCCCTCCAAGCAGAACACGTTATTTATCTGAAATTGCAGAAACCAATAGAGATTATGACAAAAAAGGAACTGAACAAACCGTAGTTGCTCAGAAATTATACGGTATTTTTCAAACCATCTTATCGGTTATTGAGTTAGACTTTAACACAACCGAAACTTCATTACTAACAAAAAATGGATTAGATGAAAACGCTATTTTAACAGCAACATCAGCCTCCGAAAACCCTTTCATAAAACTATTATTAGCACAATTTGAACACATAAAATTAAATTTAAATCCACACAACTGGGAAGTAATTATTGGCTGGGATAGTAAATTAAAAAAATACAAAAACAAGGTTTACAGCTTTAAAGTTAGAGAAAAAGTTATTAATATTGACACACATTCAGAATCGTTATCACATACACAAATACCTAAAGTATGTTTACCAAAATATAAAGCTTGGGGCGATATTTTATTATGGAATCTACAAGAAAACGTGCCAGGAGAATTTCCGTTTGCATCAGGTTTGTATCCGTTTAAACGCACAGGAGAAGACCCAACACGTATGTTTGCTGGAGAAGGTGGTCCTGAGCGCACCAATAGACGTTTTCATTATGTAAGCTTAGGTATGCCTGCCAAACGTTTATCTACTGCTTTTGATTCAGTTACTTTATACGGTAACGACCCCGAAACAAGACCCGATATTTACGGGAAAATTGGTAATGCAGGGGTTTCAATTTGTTGTTTAGACGATGCTAAAAAATTATTTTCTGGTTTCGATTTAACACATCCGTTAACTTCAGTAAGTTTAACTATTAATGGCCCAGCACCAATGCTATTAGGTTTCTTTATAAACGCCGCCATTGATCAAAATTGTGAAAAATACATTAAAGAACATAACTTAGAAAACAAAGTAGAAGCTAAATTTAAAGAACTATATGATAGTAAAAATTTAAACAGACCAACTTATACCGGTAATTTACCTCAAGGAAATGATGGTTTAGGGTTACTCCTTTTAGGACTAACAGGCGATTTGATTTTACCTGAAAAAGTTTATCAAGAAATTAAAACCAATACTTTGTCGCAAGTTAGAGGTACCGTTCAGGCAGATATTTTAAAAGAAGATCAAGCTCAAAATACGTGTATATTTTCTACTGAATTTGCATTGCGATTAATGGGCGATGTACAAGAATATTTTATCGAAAAAAATGTACGTAACTTTTATTCAGTTTCGATTTCAGGATATCACATTGCAGAAGCAGGCGCAAACCCTATTACTCAACTGGCATTAACCTTGTCAAACGGATTTACTTATGTAGAGTATTATTTAAGTAGAGGAATGGATATTAATAAATTCGGACCTAATTTATCATTTTTCTTCTCTAATGGAATTGATGCTGAATATGCAGTTATTGGTCGTGTAGCACGAAAAATTTGGGCAAAAGCAATGAAATACAAATACAATGCCAACCCAAGAGCACAAATGTTAAAATATCACATACAAACTTCAGGGCGTAGTTTACACGCACAAGAAATTGATTTTAACGACATTCGTACAACCTTGCAAGCATTGTACGCAATTTATGACAACTGCAACTCACTACATACCAATGCATATGACGAAGCAATTACAACACCAACCGAAGAAAGTGTGCGTAGAGCAATGGCAATACAATTAATTATTAATAAAGAATTAGGGTTAACCAAAAACGAAAACCCAATACAAGGTTCTTTTATTATTGAAGAATTAACCGACTTAGTAGAAGATGCTGTTTTATTAGAATTTGACAGAATTACCGAACGTGGCGGAGTTTTAGGCGCAATGGAAACTATGTATCAACGTAGTAAAATACAAGAAGAAAGTTTATATTATGAAACCTTAAAACATACAGGAGAGTTTCCTATTATTGGTGTAAATACTTTTTTGAGTTCAAAAGGATCGCCAACGGTTATTCCTGCTGAAGTAGTTAGAGCTACAGAAAAAGAGAAACAAGCTCAAATTAAAACCAAAGAAACTTTAAATGCTGCGCATACAAAAGCGGTAGCTAAACATATTGCTTTAATACAAGAAGCCGCAATACAACATGAAAACTTATTTGACAAACTAATGGAGGCGACTAAAGTATGTAGTTTAGGGCAAATTACCGCCGCTTTATTTGAAGTTGGCGGTCAATACAGACGAAATATGTAACTAAAAAATTAGAAAAAACACTTGCATTAAGTAAACATCAAAAAAAACACTAAACATTATTAGTGTTTACGGAGGTACAATTAGGCAAATACAATTATTAAATTATGGAACAAATTTTAGTATTTTTAGGTCAAGTTTCTTGGTGGCTATGGATTATTATTGGGTTAATAATCATTACTATACGTGATGTTTTTTTTAATAAAAACCATACAATTAGTCGAAATTTTCCTGTTTTCGGACATATTAGATACCTTTTTGAAAACATAGGTCCCGAAATGCGTCAGTATTTTGTAGCTAATAACCGAGAAGAATTACCGTTTAACCGTATTGAAAGAGGTTGGATATATGCTTCTGCAAAACATGAAAACAATTATGAAGGTTTTGGTACAGATAGAGATATTTATGCCCATCAGCATATTTTTATCAACAATGCAATGATGCCTTATCAAATAGATGAAAATCATCCAAATACAAAAGATCCTTATTTTTTACCCTGTGCAAAGGTAATGGGTGCATTTCATAACCGTAAAAAACCATACCGACCTGCTTCTATTATTAATATTTCGGCAATGAGTTTTGGTTCACTATCGGCAAAAGCAGTAGCATCATTAAATAAAGGCGCTAAAATTGCTGGTGCATATCATAATACAGGTGAAGGCGGTTTAAGTTCGTACCACAGTAACGGTGGCGATGTTGTTTTTCATTTTGGCACAGGTTATTTTGGAGTACGTGCTGAAGATGGTGGTTTTTCAATGGAAAAAATGGTAAAATTAGTAACTGATAATCCGTTTATAAAGGCAATTGAAATTAAGTTGTCGCAAGGTGCAAAACCAGGTAAAGGAGGAGTTTTACCTGGAGCAAAAATTACTTCTGAAATCGCTAAAATTAGAGGTGTTAAAATTGGAGAAGATGTATTATCTCCTCCAAACCATAAAGCGTTTTCTAATGTACCAGAAATGATTGTTTTTATTGAAAAAATTGCTGAAGCGACAGGCTTACCCGTTGGTATTAAAGCTGCTATTGGGAAGTTAGAACAATGGGAGGAATTAGCTGATATTATGAAAAAAACCGGTAAAGGTCCTGATTTTATTTCAGTAGATGGTGGTGAAGGCGGTACAGGTGCTGCTCCACCAAGTTTTGCCGATCACGTGTCTTTACCTTGGGTTTATGGTTTTAGCGATTTGTATAAATTATTTCAAAACAAAAGGTTGACTGAACGAATTGTATTTATTGGCAGTGGAAAATTAGGGTTTCCTGCAAAAGCAGCAATGGCATTTGCAATGGGAGCAGATTGTATAAATGTTGCCCGAGAAGCAATGATGAGTATCGGTTGTATACAGGCACAAGTTTGCCACACCAATCGTTGTCCTACTGGTATTGCTACACAAAACAAATGGTTACAAAACGGCATTGATGTTCCACTAAAATCAGAACGTTTAGCGCAATATTTCAAAACCTTTAGAAAGGAGTTAATTGAAATTACACATGCGGCAGGTTATGAGCATCCTTGTGAGTTTAAAATGAGTGATGTTAATGTAAATGTAGATGATCATAACTTGTCTAAAGAACTCAATAAAACGTATAAATATATAAAAACTCCTGTGCCATTTGTAAATACACAACAGCTTAAAGATTGTAAATACTTAGGAGGTCGTTAGTTGTTAAAAAAGAAGTACTTTTTAACAACCTTAATTAGAGGGTAAAGATGTATTTCTATAAATTTTATTCAGAATTAATAGATTATATAATACGTTTTATTACTCTTAATTTATGCGTATGTGTGTTGCGCTGTACGTTAAAAATACCTGTATGGTCTAATCGATCTACACGTACTTCACCGTGTGCATGAATAATGTAATTATCTTTCATAATAATACCTACGTGTATAATATTACCTTCATTATTATCGAAAAAAGCTAAATCACCAGGTTCGCTTTCTTCTATAAAACTTAATGCTTCACCCTGTGATGCCTGTTGTGATGCATCTCTTAAAATGGCATATCCATTTATTTTATATACCATTTGTGTAAAACCGCTACAATCAATACCAAAAGGTGTTTTTCCTCCCCATAAATAAGGACTATTAATATACATTAAAGCGGTTTTTATAATATGTTTTTTTTGTTTTTTACCTGTAATACTTTCGCCTTCAAATTGATGTTTTAAAAACTTAACCCCATTTAATGATGCTCCAAGAGGTATCAAGCTTAATTGGCTATTAATAGTTGTAATGTGTTCTATTAAATTAATAGTTACTTTTGTCTCTTCGGAATTGAATTGGTTATAATTTTCGGCTGTAATTTCTAAGTATTGTTTATTATCAATCCAACCTTCATACGTATCGAAAGCTAACCTAATTTTACTCCATTTTTTACGTATTTCTAATACTTTAAATATTTCGCCATACAATACCTGTGAAGTCATTTCACTGGTGTCATTTGGGTCTAACCGTAAAGGAACAATGCTTAAAGGTGTAATTCCGTAATTCATGTAATAAGTTGTACTGAGTTGTTTTTACTTGTAATTTCTTATTATCTTTCAATAACAATCGCTGAAGCGCCACCGCCACCATTGCAAATAGCTGCAGCTCCAATTTTAGCATCGTTTTGAGCTAATACGTTTATTAAAGTGATTATAATACGAACTCCTGAGCAACCCAATGGATGACCCAAGGAAACAGCACCACCATTTACGTTTACATTACTGTCATTTAATCCTAATATTTTCATGTTCGCTAAACCGACTACCGAAAATGCTTCGTTAAACTCAAAATAATCAACATCACTTAATGTTGTATTTGCTTTTGCTAATGCTTTTGGAAGTGCTTTTGCTGGAGCCGTTGTAAACCATTTTGGTTCTTGAGCGGCATCGGCATAACCTGTTATTGTTGCTAAAGGAGTTAATCCTAACTCGATAGCTTTTTCTGCGGACATTAAAATTACTGCACCTGCGCCATCATTTATAGTAGATGAATTTGCTGCGGTTACCGTTCCATTTTTGGTAAAAGCAGGTCTTAAAGCGGGTATTTTATCTAATTTTACGTTTGTAAATTCTTCATCAGTATCCACAATAACAGGTTCTCCTCTTCGCTGTGGCACTTCAACTGGTACAACTTCATTTTTAAATTTTCCTGATTTCCAAGCGGCGGCAGAACGTTTGTATGAGTTTATTGCAAAAGTATCTTGATCTTCTCGAGAAAATTGATATTCCGTAGCACATAAATCGGCACAAGTACCCATTGCTTCTTGACTATATGCATCAACTAAACCATCAACTTGCATACCGTCTAACATTTTTGAAGGCCCAAATTTGGTTGCTTTTCTAGCATGAAAATAATGAGGTATTAAGCTCATGTTTTCCATACCGCCAGCAACTATAATATTAGCATCGCCACTTTTTATTGCTTGAGCGGCTTGCATTACGGCTTTCATACCCGAGGCACAAACTTTGTTAATTGTTGTAGCGGGTGTGTTTTCTGAAATGCCAGCAAAAATAGCTGCTTGACGTGCTGGTGCTTGACCAGTACCTGCTTGTACTACATTACCCATAATTACTTCATCTATTAAGTTTGGAGATAAATTAATTTGATTTAACGCTCCTTTTATAGCAATGGCTCCTAATTTTGGAGCAGATATAGTAGATAAACTTCCTAAAAAACTTCCTATTGGGGTTCTTGCCGCAGCAACAATTACAACTTTTGTACTCATAGTTTATATGTTTTTATTATTTTTTATTATTTTATTGATGCGAATTTACTCATTTTTTTATCATAAAAATAGTGGTAAATTTTAATTTTATCAGAACTATTTAAAAAAATATTTTTTTAGCATAAGTTTAAATACGTTTTAATATCGTTATCTTTTAGGTTTTCATAGATAATAGTTGATTATAAAAACTAATTTTGATTAAGGTAATTTACTTAAATGAATGTATCTTTTTTTGGCATATCCATATCCGTCTTTCCACCATTTTTTCATTAGTTTTTTCTTGAATATTAATGAGTTTTCGGTAAGTTTTGTTGGTGTATAATACAGGTTTAGCTTTACGTTATTGTTTTTTGCTGCTAATTTACCAATGGTAATATCGTTTTTTTCTACCTGACTTAATAAATACCCAAAGAGGTTAATCATTAATGAAAACGGATTTTTTCCCAATATTTTTTGTCCTTCCATATTTTCCGATTCGAGTACAATGGCATCTATTTCTGTAGCGCCTCTTAAAATAGCTTCTCTAATTGGTATTACGCAACCAAAACCACCATCGGCATATTCATTTCCGTTACGTGTTGCTAATGACATAAAAGGTACGTAATTGCAGGAGATCCAAATCCAATCGCAAAATTCCTCATAAGTGCAATCGTGTATAGATTTATATTCTACGCTACTTTTAGACAAATTAGTTACCGTAACTACAACGTCTTCTTTGGTCGACTTTATGAGTTCATATTCTTCTTTTGTTACATTTTTTTTAATGTTTTTACGTAACGCATTACTTTCTCCAAAGGTTCGTTTTAATTTTATAAATTGCACTAACGAATTAAAGAAATTAATAGATACAAACTCTCTATCTCCTTTTTGACGGACTATAAACGGATTAATGTTAAAAATAGTTCGTTGGTTTACATTGGTATAAATTTTATGTAATTTTTTTAGATTACCTGTTGCTAAATGAGGTATTAACAAGCTTCCTGTAGATGTACCTAAAAACAAATCGTATTCTTTGTTTTTTTCTAACATTAAATATTCAGCAACACCTCCTGCAAATGCTCCTTTACTTCCGCCTCCGCTAATTACTAATGCTCTCATAAAGTACGTTTACTTGGGTTTATTTTTTATTGAATTTCTTTTTGCAAAGATATTGCAAATTTTTTAAATCGCCAATTATGATGATGTGTTGCTTTTTCTAAATTTTTTAAAATTTCTGTATTGGTGAATTTTATTATTTTCAAACTATTAAATGCATTTTTACGAACTTCAAAATGATGTTTTTCAGCGGTATAACTAATTAATTCATTTAAATGATTTGACATTAATTTCTTTTTGTAATTCTCTGTTAATAATGCTAGTGTCAACCATAATGTTCGTATGTTTTTATCGTTAAATCCATTTATTTGTTTTGTTTTATCTAAATATTGTTTTCTTTTTTCAGGAAACTGAATCCATAATTTAAATAGTGCATTTTCTATAGTTTTATATGATTTGTCGTTTAAAAGCGATTCGAAATTGGATTGTAATTTCAATGGGATTTCATCTATAATTTCAGATAGGGTTTGACGTACTTTTAAATCTTCTGTTTTAAATGCTTTTTTATATGTTTTAATTTTATCATCGATATTAATTTTAGTGCTTGATGCTATATTTTTTAATGTTTCTATTTGTAAATATACATTGTTTTTTTTACAATATTTTACAGGTTTTTGTAGTATTTTTTTAAGTGTTTTATTTTTTTGCAATGCTAATTTTGCTGTTGCATACGGAAATATTTCTGAGTGCAACCAAATGTTTTCAAACGTTAATAAGTTTTTTTCTGTATTTTTGTTAACCACATTCATAAAGTCGGATGTATTTACAGTTTTAAATTGATTTTTTTTTAAATACTGTTGTACGCTTTTTTTGAACGCCTTCTCTCCTATTTTTTCTTTTAAAACATGCAACGCCCAAGCCCCTTTTTGGTAAAACACCAAACTACTTGCCTTTGGGTTTAATAATTTTGTATTTTTAACGTCTTTTAATTGTTTTGCCGATTGGTACAATTTATAATAATAATATTCATCTCCAAATAGTTTTTTTTCGACTAATAGTGCGTAATACGTTGCAAAACCCTCTTGTAGCCAATGATGTTTGCTTGATGTTGCAGTTACTAAATTTCCGAACCATTGATGCGCTAGTTCGTGTGCATTTACACCTATATAATTTTGATCATTAAAGGCTATATCATCTACTAAAAAAATATCTGAAAAAATTGTAGTTCCTGTGTTTTCCATTCCGGCATATAAAAAATCTTTTACGGGTATTTGCTTGTAATTTTGCCACGGATATGGAATGCCTATTTCGGATTCTAAAAAATTAAATATTTTTGTAGTATTTTTATATGTGTTTTCAAAATTAGTTTCTTTTTTGGGATAATAATACATTTCTAATGGTACGCCTGATTTTGATTTTACTACTTTTTTGTCGTACTCTCCTATTACAAAGGCAACTAAATAGCTGCTCATTGGTTGCTCCATATTATATTGCCATTTTATAAAATTATCGGCTACAATTTCTTTTCCAATCAACTTTCCGTTGGCAATTACTACATTGTTTTTGGGTGCTAAAATGGTTAAATCAAATTCTATTTTATCATTTACATCATCTATGCTTGGCAACCAATTTGATGTGTGTTTTCCTTGTCCTTGTGTCCACACTTGTGTGTGTTTTTTATCGTAACCTGGTATAAAATAGAGTGCTTTTTTTGGTGTAGCTTCATATAAAACATGTAACACATTTTTTTTTGAAGGTAAAAAAGTTTTTAACAACCATAATTTATTATCCTTTATAGTATAAGTGATTTTTTTATTATTGATACTCACAAAAATTGGTCGCACTCCTTTTTTGCTATCTAAAAAGATAGAATCTGTTTTTTTAAGAATATTAAACGTATAGTTTACGGTACCTTTAATTTTTTGTTTGTTTGGATAAACTTGTATTTGCACGGTTGCATTAATAAAATTTACGGTTTCTAGTTGTTGCCCGAAACTGAAACTACAAAATAGCAATAAATAGAAAATTTTTTTCATATTAAAATTATTTATCCTTAATAATATACTAAAATACAAAATAAGTTTTTGAATCTTAATATTTTTAGTATTTTAGTACTATCAAAAAATTATTATATTGTGAACATTTTACAAACTCCTATAGACTATTTAAAAGGTGTTGGACCAAATCGTGCTGATCTACTCAAAAAAGAATTGGGATTATTTACTTATCAGGATGTATTAAATTTATTTCCGAACAGGTATTTAGATAAAACACAGTATTACAAAATAAATCAATTACAACGTAATGCTGCCGAAGTACAAATTGTAGGTAAAATTGTACATCTAAAAATGGTAGAACAAAAACAAGGAAAACGTTTAGTTGCCCAATTTATTGATGACACAGGAACAATAGATTTGGTTTGGTTTAAAGGGCATAAATGGGTTAAAGAAAGTATTAAACTAAATACACCATATGTAATTTTCGGGAAATGTAATTGGTATAACGGTTTTTCGATTCCACATCCAGAAATTGAACTACTTACGGAGCATAAATTAAATAAAAAAATAGCAATGCAAGCTATTTATCCTGCTACCGAAAAACTGACCGCAAGAGGCATCTCAAACAAAATAAAAACAAAGATAATAAGGAGTGTTTTTGATGCGACCAACGGAAAATTTCAAGAAACTTTATCGGAAACAATACTAAAAGAGCTTAATTTAATATCCAAAACAGAAGCAATACATAATATTCATTTTCCGCAAAGCGCAACGTTATTGACTAAATCGGAGTTTAGATTAAAATTTGAGGAATTATTTTATATACAATTACAGTTGGTTCACAAAAATTTAACTCGAAAACAAAAAATTAAAGGACATAATTTTAATCAAGTAGGTGCTATTTTTAACGAATTTTATAAAAACCATTTACCTTTTGAGTTAACTAATGCTCAAAAACGAGTGCTTAAAGAAATTCGGAGCGATTTAGGTAGCAATGCACAAATGAATAGATTGCTACAAGGTGATGTTGGCTCAGGAAAAACCATAGTTGCTTTAATGAGTATTTTACTTGCGAAAGATAATGGTTATCAGTCATGCTTAGTGGCGCCAACTTCTATTTTAGTACAACAACATTATATCGGCTTACAAAAATTAGTTGCCGATTTAGGTGTTAATATTAAACTATTAACAGGAAACACTAAAACTGCGGAAAGACGCAACATACATAAGGCGTTAGAAAACGGAGAAATTGACTTGTTAATTGGTACACATGCTATTTTAGAAGACAAAGTACAGTTTAAAAACCTCGGTTTAGCAATTATTGATGAGCAACATCGGTTTGGTGTTGCCCAACGCGCAAAATTATGGAAAAAAGGAAGCTCATCATCCGGGGAAACTGGAAAAGCAATTGTCCCGCCACATATTTTAGTAATGACTGCTACACCAATACCACGTACTTTAGCAATGAGTTTATATGGTGATTTAGATATTTCGATAATTGATGAGTTGCCTCCAGGACGTAAACCTATAAAAACAGTACATCGGTTTGATAGTAACCGCTTAAGGGTATTTCATTTTATACGAGAAGAAATTAAAAAAGGACGACAAATTTACATTGTATATCCATTAATTCAAGAATCTGAAACAATGGATTATAAAGATTTAATGGATGGTTTTGAAGGTATTTCTCGTGATTTTCCGACTCCCGAATATCAGGTTTCTATTGTTCATGGACAAATGAAACCTGAAGATAAAGAGTACGAAATGCAACGTTTCATAAAAAAGGAAACTCAAATTATGGTAGCTACAACCGTTATAGAAGTTGGTGTAAATATACCCAATGCTTCGGTTATGATTATTGAAAGCGCTGAACGTTTTGGTTTATCGCAATTACATCAATTACGTGGTAGAGTTGGTAGAGGTGCCGAACAAAGTTTTTGTATTTTAATGACGGGCTATAAGCTTTCTGAAGATGCCAAGGTTCGTTTAAACACAATGGTCCGTTCTAATGATGGTTTTGAATTGGCTGAAGTAGATTTAAAACTTCGAGGTCCTGGTGATTTAATGGGTACGCAACAAAGCGGTGTTTTAAATTTAAAAATTGCTGATATTATTAAAGACAACGACATCTTAAAGCTTGCTCGCAGTTATGCTTTTAACGTTTTAAAAAACGACCCTAATTTAACGAATCCAAAAAATAAGGTTATTAATTATACCTATCAACTTTTAGGAAAACATAAGAATATTTGGAATTACATTAGCTAATTTAGTTTAAAGCAGATGGTTTTACATAAACTTAAAGCCGTAACAAAAACAACCTATATTTCATCAAAACTTACATCCGTAAATTTGCTTGGACTTTCAGTTTCAGGAGTTTCTTTAGGTGTGTTGTATTCTTTTATATAATCTTTTTGATGGCGTTCAGAAATTACTTCTTCACCTTTTTCATTTACAATGTAGGCCGTCATTTCATTTACAATTTCATTAAACTCGGTAAAGTCTTCTTTGTATAAATAAATTTTATGTTTTTTATAATGAAAAGATCCATCATCGTTTGTGAATTTTTTACTTTCTGTTATTGTTAAATAATAATCTCCTGCTTTTGTAGATCTTACATCAAAAAAATACGTTCTTCTTCCTGCTCTTAATATTTTAGAAAATATTTCCTCTTTTTCTAAATACTCTTTTTCACTCATAATATTTTAATTTACAAAACAATTTATATTCGCTTTACGTTTTTTTTCAAAAGTCATAAAAATAATAGAGATTACCAAATATTTTAACTAGGTTTTTTCACTCAGTTGTCTTTTATATAGCTCTTTGTAGTATCCTTCTGTTGTTATTAACTCTTTATGTGTGCCTATTTGTATAATATTCCCGTTTTGCAAAACAATAATTTTTTCTGCATTTTTAGCCGATGATACTCTATGAGTAACAATAATAACTGTTTTTGTAGCGGTTTGTTTTTTTAAATTGCTCAAAATCCCTTCTTCTGTTTTGGTATCTACCGCAGATAGGCAATCGTCAAACAATAAAATATCGGGATTTTTAATTAATGCTCTAGCTATAGAAACTCGTTGTTTCTGACCTCCAGATAAAGTAATACCTCTTTCGCCTAAAACCGTTTTATATTGCGCTGTAAAATCCATTATATTTTTGTGTACTACTGCATTTTTTGCTGCGGTTATTATTGCTTGTTCGGAAGCATCTTTTTTACCAAATTTAATATTATCGCTTATACTTTCCGAAAACAAAAACGGATCTTGCGGAACAATACCTATATTTTTTCTTAGCAGTTGTAAATTATGCTTTTTTACGTTTTTATCCCCTACAATAACTTCCCCTAAAGTAGTATCATATAAACGAGTAATTAAATTTAATAAGGTCGATTTCCCTGAACCTGTTTTCCCTATTATAGCAACGGTTTCGTTTTCTTTTACCTTAAATGAGATGTTTTTTAACGCCTCTACATTAGTATCTTTATAAGTAAAACTTACGTTTTTAAACTCAATACTATTTTTAAACATATATGTGTTGGTATTGGTGTTTATAATATCTGGTATTATTTTTAAAAACTCATTAATTCGTTTTTGAGATGCTTCTGCTTGTTGTACCATTGAGGTTACCCAACCTACTGTTGCTACTGGCCAAGTTAACATATTTACATATAAAATAAATTCGATTAGTGTACCGATGGTTTTAATTTCACCGTTTACATATTGCATTCCGCCTACATAAATTACTAAAACATTACTGAGTCCTATTAATAATATCATAAACGGAAAAAACCATGCTTGTACTTTTACCAAGCTCATATTTTTATTTTTACTGTCTTCCGATAAGATTTTAAATTTTTGAGTTACATCGGCTGTAATTTCGTATGCTTTTATTACTGATATTCCTGAAAAAGATTCTTGTGTAAATATGGTTAATTTTGATAAATACTCTTGCACAACAGTGCTTCTTAAATGTATTTTTTTGCTTAATTTATAGATCGAAATCGATAAAAACGGTAACGGAATTAAAGTATACATAGCTAGTTTAGGTGCTGTATTTACCATTAACGGTATTACAATAATAAATAAGGTTATGGTGTTAATACTGTACATTAATGCGGGACCAAAATACATCCGAACTTTTCCAACGTCTTCACTAATCCTATTCATTAAATCGCCTGTTCTGTTTTGTTTATAGAAACTTTGCGACAAACGTTCATATTGCTTAAAAATGTCATTTTTTAAATCAAACTCTATTAAACGAGACATTACAATTAAGGTTTGACGCATTAAAAATGTAAAGAATGCTCCGATTATTGTAGTTCCCAATATTAAATATATGTACTGCAATATGTCATCTTTAAACACCGATACGTTTGTGCTTTTCTGTAATACATACGCTTCAATTACACTAATTGCATTACCTGTAAAACGAGGTGTAAACACGATAAAAACGCGAGCTACAATTGTAATTAAAATACCTAATAATAGTCGGTATTTATATTTAAAAAAGTAGGTGTTTAAGTATTTGAGTTCCTTCATGATATTTAAATTTGCAAAAAAAACACACTTTTAATCTTCTTTTATTGCTCATCTTTTAATAATCTCCTATTTTTGTAACCTCAAATTTAAAATTACTAACTTTTTAGTATAAAAATATTAATATGACATCAGAAATAATAAATGTAAAAGATTTGCCAAAGGTAGATCCTGTTTTCGGACAATTATCATTCCAAAATCATGAACAAATTGTTTTTTGTAACGACAAAGATACTGGTTTAAAAGCAATAATAGGAATACATAATACAATTTTAGGTCCTGCACTTGGCGGCACACGTATGTGGCAATATGCGAATGAATGGGAAGCTCTTAATGATGTGTTGCGTTTGTCTCGTGGAATGACCTATAAATCTGCCATTGCAGGTTTAAATTTAGGTGGCGGAAAAGCCGTAATTATTGGAGATGCAAAAACACAAAAAACTCCTGAATTAATGAGGAAATTTGGAGAATTTGTACATCGTTTAAGTGGTAATTATATTACTGCGGAAGATGTTGGAATGGAAACTTCTGACATGGACTTAGTGCGTGACGTTACACCGTATGTTACAGGTATTTCAGAAAGCAAAGGTGGTTCAGGAAACCCATCACCAATTACTGCATACGGAGTTTTTGTAGGCATGAAGGCTGCTGCAAAATTTAAATACGGCAGCGACGTTTTAGAAGATAAAACCATAATTGTACAAGGTATCGGACATGTTGGCGAAAGTTTAGTAGAACATTTAACAGATGAAGGCGCAAAAGTAATTATTACCGATATTAACGAAGTTCGCTTACAGGAAGTAAGTGAAAAATACGGAGCAAAAATTTATAGAGGAAATGATTTATATAGCATAAAAGCAGATATTTATGCTCCTTGTGCTTTAGGCGCAACCATAAACGACAATACTATAAACTTATTAAATGTCGATATTATTGCAGGTGCGGCCAACAACCAATTAGCAAACGGCATAAAACATGGTAAAATTTTACAAGAAAAAGGAATTATTTATGCTCCCGATTTTGTAATTAATGCTGGTGGTATTATTAACGTATATGCTGAAATTGCAAACTATGATAAAACAGAAATTATGCGTAGAACAGAAAATATTTACAACACTACTCTAAATATTTTAAATACTGCAAAAACAAATGGAACAACAACTCATGAAGCTTCTATTTTAATTGCACAAGAAAAAATTGACACAAGAAAAAAAGAAAATAAGAAGTAATTTTAAAAATATTACATTATTTTCGCAAAGCGAAAGACATATCGTTTTTTCGCTTTTTTTAAACCTTATGCAATCCTAAAATTTGCAAAAACATAAATCGTAAAGTTCTTATACAATGCTAAACAGAAGACACATTCGCACCAAAGTAATGCAACAGCTTTTCGAATTACAATTATCCGATAGTCAAGACTTAAATAGCGCTAATAAAAAACTAAATGAAAGTTTTAATAAAATGTACGACTTATACTTATTACAGTACCAGTTATTTAGCGTTTTACTAAAAAAAGCAAGAACTTTAGAGCTTGTTACACAAAAAAGCCTATTAACCGACAGTAAAAATAAAAACGTACACCGTTTAGCCAACAATGTATATTTAAATCATATTGCAGCAAGCACTCAATTATCAGCACAAATAGAAGAACGAAAGCTAAATAATTGGGAACTTGACAACGAATATGCAACACTATTTTTAAAAGAAATTTTAAAATCAAACTACTACCTCGAATATTTAGAAAAAGACAACACCTTTGAAAACGATAAAAAATTAATTATACTATTGTTTAAAAGAACCATCGCACCAAATGATAAATTATACTCCTATTATGAAGACGCTTGTATTAGTTGGACTGACGACTTACCTCACGTAAACACGACTATTTTAAAGGAATTAAAAAAATTAGATTTAAAACTAGACCTTCGTTTATCTCATTTATTTAAAGAACAAGACGATCAAAAATTTGCCAAAAACCTATTAGAAAAAACAGTATTAAATGATGATGAACTCATTAAATATGTAGATGATAAAACACCTAATTGGGACGCCGATAGAATTGCAAATACTGACTTTATTTTATTAAAAATGGGAATTTGCGAAATTTTAAAATTTTCATCAATCCCTATAAAAGTAACTTTAAATGAATATATAGAAATTGCAAAAGAATATTCTACAAAAAAAAGCAGTACTTTTATTAATGGTATTTTAGATAATTTAATAAAAGAATTTACAACTAACGGAAAATTACAAAAAATGGGTAGAGGATTATTGTAATATCCATTTATTTACTTTAAATTTACACCTAATTATTTAATTAAAACAATCCAAAATAATGAAAAATTTTAAAACAGTAGCTATTACGGCAATGTGTGTATTTGCACTCCTATCTTGTAAAAAAGAAAATGCAGTAGATAAAATTAATAAAGAAAACATAGAAAAAGCAGCAGTTAGAGATGAAAGTTCTGACAAATTTCCTGTAATGACGTTTGATAAAACAGAGCACGATTTCGGAACCATACAACAAGGAGAAATTGCTGAAACAACATTTAACTTTAAAAACACAGGAAACAAACCTTTAGTAATCGTAAATATTAAAGGAAGTTGTGGTTGCACCGTACCTAATGACTGGCCAAGAAATGCAATTTTACCAGGAGAATCTGGTAACTTTAGCGTTAAATTTAACTCAAAAGGAAGAAAAGGACAAAACAACAAATCTATTACCATTACTGCAAATACCGAAAAAGGTAGAGATGTTGTTAAAATTAAGGTAAATGTAAATGCTCCAGAAGGTGTTGCAATTGCTAAAAAACCTGTTGCAAAAAAATAATCATGGAAAACTTAACCCAATTTGCTCCGTTTATTTTAATGTTTGTAGTGCTTTATTTTTTCTTTTTAAGACCACAAATTAAAAAACAAAAACAAGAAGCTAACTTTGCAAACGAAATTAAAAAAGGAAACCGTGTAATTACAAAAAGCGGAATGCATGGTAAAATTACAGAGATAAACGATAAAGATAACACTTGTGTTATTGAAACTGGTGCAGGTAAAATTAAATTTGAACGCTCTGCCCTATCGTTAGAGTTAAGTGCAAAATTGAACAAGTAATATCTTTTACATAATACATAATAAATCCTCAAAAGTAAATAACTTTTGAGGATTTATTATTTGAATAATGCATCTATTATGTACAATGATATAAAATAATGTTGGTTTCTGCAAATCTACATTTCTTTAACATTCTCAATACGCTATAAATTGTATGTTTTAAAATTGATTTCTTTTATTTGTTTCTTATAAATAATTATACTTTCGGATACCTCAGAGTAACCGAGTTTATGAACGAAGTTTATATTTCCAACAACCATTTAAACTCGTATTATTACAGATAATTTTAATATTTTTAAGTTTAAAATATTAAAATACAAAACGCTAATTATAGCGCATTCATTATTTAACACTATTTTTCACTCTAAACTTAGGTAATTTATTAAAAAAACTAACGCCTTGTGTTTTATAATTTTAAAGGGTTGTGTATATTTGTTGCTTTAATAAAAACAAAAAATAGTATGACACTTACTGCTTTAAATGCCGTTTCTCCTATTGACGGAAGATACCGTGAAAAAACTGACTCATTAGCTCCTTATTTTTCGGAAGAGGCTTTAATAAAATACAGAGTTTTAGTAGAAATTGAATATTTTATTGCTTTATGTGAAATTCCGCTTCCTCAATTAGCAGATTTTGACAGTAGCTTATTTGAAAAATTACGCGATATATATCGAAATTTTTCTTCTGAAAATGCACAGGCAATTAAGGATATTGAAAAAGTAACAAATCATGATGTAAAAGCTGTTGAATATTTTATAAAAGAACAATTTGATTTACTAAATCTTCAAAAATATAAAGAATTTATCCATTTTGGGTTAACCTCTCAAGACATTAACAACACAGCAATACCATTATCAATAAAAGAAGCAATTGGCGATGTATATATTCCTGAATATTTTTCAGTTTTAAAAAAACTAGAAACATTAAGTGAGGAATGGGAAAACATACCTATGTTAGCAAAAACACATGGACAACCAGCATCTCCTACCCGATTAGGAAAAGAAATCTACGTTTTTGCAGAACGCTTAAAACAACAGTTCAATTTGTTAAATGACATACCGAGTGCCGCTAAATTTGGTGGAGCAACAGGTAACTTTAACGCACATAAAGTCGCATACCCAACAATAGATTGGAAAGAGTTTGGAGCAAATTTTGTAAACAGTTTAGGCTTACATCATTCGTTTCCTACAACTCAAATTGAACATTATGATCACATGGCAGCATTGTTTGATAATTTAAAACGCATTAACACCATTATTATCGATTTAAACCGAGATATTTGGACGTATGTATCAATGAATTACTTTAAACAAAAAATTAAAGCAGGAGAAATTGGTTCATCAGCAATGCCACATAAAGTAAACCCTATCGATTTTGAAAACTCAGAAGGAAACTTAGGAATTGCCAATGCTATTTTCGAACATTTATCGGCTAAATTACCAATATCCAGGCTACAACGAGATTTAACAGATAGTACTGTTTTACGAAACGTTGGCGTTCCGTTTGGCCATACATTAATCGGCTTTCAATCTACCTTAAAAGGATTAAATAAGTTGGTACTAAACAAAGAAGCTTTTGCTGCCGATTTAGAAAACAATTGGGCAGTTGTTGCTGAAGCAATACAAACTATTTTACGAAGAGAAGCATTTCCAAACCCATACGAAGCGTTAAAATCTTTAACTCGTACTCATGAAGTTATAAATAAAAAATCGATAGCCGATTTTATTGATACACTTGCAATTTCAGATGCTATTAAAACGGAATTAAAACAAATTACACCAAGCAATTATACTGGAATTTAGAATTGCTTGGGTTAGTTTTTTAGTGACTTGATTTTTAGAGATTAGTACTAAAAACTATTTGCTTTTTGTTTTAAAGCCCAAAAAACTTGTGATTTTTTTAATTTCTGCCGCATCTAAACTATGATCTTTTATAGATTTCAATAGTTCAAATATATTTTGCGGATTCATGTTGTTTCCTAAAACTCGAACTACTGCAAAACCTTTTTTATCTTCTGCTCCAAAAAACACTAATTCTTTTATTGCAGTTGGCGTTCCTAAATATTTAATGCTACCCATTTTACCATTATCATTAAACCGTATTAAGTCGTTATATTTATTGGCTTTTAAAACTGTTTTTAATTCTTTTTTTGCTAATTCATACGTTGCTTGGTTAAATTCATTTTTACTAAATGCTAAAAAATTTAATTTATTTATCGACTTATATGCTTGTTTTTGTGTTTTTGTTAATTTGTTTTCGTCCATTTTTAAAATAGATGTCGGAATATCAATTACCATAAACCCTTGTTTTTCTTGATTTTTTACATAAAACTCATCTAAAGATTGTGTTTTATTACAGCTTACTACTAAAAACAATGTTATACCAACAAATAGTATTGTTTTAATTAATTTCATAATTATTTTCTTTTAGCTTTTTTTAAATGCTCTCCTCCAGGTATATTCATTGTTTTGGTTAATTTTGACACTTGCTTTAAGTCAAAATCTCCTGTAAGCGATAACAATACTGTATTTACATTTTTTTCTTGTATTTTTTTATTTATATTACTTACAAACATTAATAGTTCGGCTACTTTATCTGGTGTACTTCCTTCTTTTATATAAAACTTCACATTTAAATTCTCGTCTTTTATTCGCATTAATTCCTCTAAATTCGATTTTCTCAAATAGCTTTTCATCATTGTTTCCATTTTTGCTGCTTTACTTTCATCTTTTGCTACAAAAACTTTTAAATTGGTAATACTTTTAATTACGTTTAGCAATTCTTTTGCTTCAGAATCATCAGTACTAATGTCTATTTTACTCATTAAGCTAAACATGTTTGCGTTTACGATTACGGATGTTATTCCGTCTTCGTCTTCTAAACTATCAAAATAATTTTGTCCGTTTATACACAAAGGCATTAGGATAAGTGCTAAAATAATACTTGTTTTTTTCATAATTTTTAATTTTAAATTGTTGTTTTTAATTCTTTTTTTTATTTTTAAATATTTGATGTTTTATTTTTTCAAATTTCACTAAATAAGCTATTTTTTCAGTTCCCTTATTAAAATTATTAGAAAGCAATTGTAATGCCAACTTTGTTTGCTTGTATGCTAAAGCAACCTCTTTCTTTTGATTTTTAGTATTTACGATATTTCTTTTAGTGTAAAAACCAACTGCAAAAATTAATAATACTGCTACCGACAACCATTTATAGTTTACCATTTTTTGTGGCACAAAAATTTGTTGCGGTAAGGTTTCCTTTTTTGCATTTTTAAAATATCCAAATACTAATACATATTGTTGTAAATGTGGCGGCACATTTTGCGTAGTAAAATACTGTTGTAAATACTGCTCTTCAACAAGAGTCGTATTTGCAACTTCGTATTTGGCTATTAACTCTTCTATTTCACATATTTTAAATTCCATAATTATGTTTTTTTATGAGTTGTTCTTTTATTGTTTTTCTTGCTCTAGACAAATTTACTCGAATAGCAGTTTCCTTATTATTTAATAACACTGCTATTTCAGAAATCTGGTAGTGCTCAATATCTCTTAATTGAATAATTAAACGTTGTTTTGGTGGTAAATTTTCAATTAGTTTTTCCACCCAATTAATACTATCATTAATTTCTATTTGTTTTTGCAAACTCGCATTATCGTCAGTATAATTACTGTGTACAATTTTTAAGGTTTTCGCTTGTTTTGATTTTAATCGGTCAAAACAATAGTTTTTGGTCATGGTCATGGCAAATGCTTCTACGTTTTTACAAGATGCTATTTTCACTTTACCTTTCCAAAGTTTCAATATAACTTCTTGTGTAGCATCTTGCGCTTCTTCTGTAGATATTAATAGTCGTTTTGCTAAACGATATAGTTTATCTTTAAAAGGTAATACTACGGTTAAAAAATCAGATTGAGTCATTTTTAAGTTTGTGTTCTTATTTTAATATGACGACTCAATTTATAATTTGTAACATTATTTTTAATTATTTTCAAGAAAAACATTACTTTTAAGCAAAAAAAGATGAAACACTTTAAACCCTTTTTATTAATACTAGCTTTATTTTTTATAGTTAGTAGCTGTTTTAATGATAATGACGACATAATTGCTCCTGTTTCTAAAACTGATATTGGAGATTTTGTTTGGAAAGCAATGAATTTATATTATTTATATAAAGATGATGTAACCGCCTTGGAAGACAACCAATTTGCTACTCAAAATGAATTAAATGACTATATAAATACGTTTGCTACTCCTGAATCTTTTTTTGAAAACTTGATATACGACAGACCTTTTACCGATAAATTTAGTTGGATTGTTTCTGATTACAGAGTTCTTGAAGCTTCTTTTACAGGAACTTCAAATAAAAACGGAATGAGTTTCGGTTTTTTTGTTGACCCTAACAATATGAGCAACAGCGCATACGGTTATGTACGGTATGTTTTACCTAATTCTGATGCAGAAGCAAAAGGCATCACAAGAGGCGTTATTTTTAAAGCAGTAAACGGCATAAACATTACTTATAATGCGGCTACAAACAGAATAGATTCCGCTATTATTAACAGTTTACGAGATAATAGTTATAGTATCGAATTAGCTACTTTTGATGGCGTTACCGTAATTACGACAGGAAGTATCGTCAATTTAACTAAAACAGTTTTAACCGAAAACCCCGTATTAAAAGCTCATACTATTAATGCAAACGGAACCAATGTCGGTTATTTATTATACAACCAATTTACTGCAAATTTTGATGATGCACTAAATAATGCGTTTGCAGGTTTTTTAGCAAATGGCATTACAGAGTTGGTTTTAGATTTTAGATACAACTCAGGCGGATCAGTACACAGCGCAATTACATTAGCAAGTTTAGTTACAGGACAGTTTTCAGGACAAGTTTTTAGTACAGAACAATGGAATAACAAAATACAAGCCTTTTTTCAGACCAATGACCCAAACCAATTGATTAATAAATTTATAACTACCACCAGAAACGGACAAGCCTTAAACAGTTTAAACCTAACACGAGTTTACATTATTACAACAGGTCGCTCAGCATCGGCAAGTGAGTTAATTATAAATGGCCTTAATCCGTACATAAACGTAGTTCAAATAGGAACTGCTACTGCCGGTAAATTTCAAGCGTCTATAACATTATACGATGGAGATAATTTCACTAAAAACAATATAAACTTAGGACATAATTACGCCATACAACCTTTGGTATTAAAATCGTTAAACAGCGCTGGTTTTACTGATTATTTTAATGGATTTACTCCTACTACATCTTTTCAATTAGCTGAAGACTATAGTAATTTAGGGGTTTTAGGAAACGTAACAGAACCACTATTAGAAGAGGCTATTTGTGACATTACGGGTTTGTGCAAAAAAACCAATACCTTTAAAAAAGGACTTAAAGCTATCGACTTTAAACAAAATTATTTTGAAGGAAATATGGTTTCTGAAAAAAAATTACCCGAGGAATTAAAATATTATATTCAATAATTTTGGTCAAAAAAAGAAACGGTAAAAATTGAACAAATTGAAAACAAATAGAATATCATAAATAAAAACGTAGAAATAAAAAACAGAATTATAAATCTTATTATTTACAGAAAAATCGGGAATTACTGAGTTTACAATAACGATAAAACACCCTATATACAAATAGCGCTTTAAACCATCTAAAATAGACCCTTAAAAACACCACCTATAACACTAACTTTAAGAACATTACATTTTTCTAGTTAAAACAATTGACAAAAATATGAACTAAAATTTCGTGTATTTGTTACTTCTTTAACAAAGTCTCCCTTTGTTCTGAGGTAATAGTATAAAAACAATACATATATGTAAGTTTTAATTATCTTTACGACCTAAATAATATATAAAAAACAAATTACGGTGAAAGAAACAGACGAAATTGGAGAAAATCACATCGCAACATCATATGACACACCATTAAGAGCAGATGCTTTTAATTTAGATGATGCCTCAAAAATAGAGGTAATACAAAAAAACATAAAAAGCATAATGCATACTTTAGGCTTAGATTTAACTGACGACAGTTTAAAAGGCACACCAAAACGAGTTGCCAAAATGTTTGTTACCGAAATTTTTGGAGGCTTAAACCCAAAACGAAAACCAGAACCATCAACTTTTGACAATAAATATAAATACGGTGAAATGTTAGTTGAAAAAAACATTACATTATATTCTACCTGTGAACATCACTTTTTACCAATTGTTGGTAAAGCACATGTTGCATACATATCTAAAGGAAAAGTAATCGGTTTATCTAAAATGAATCGTATTGTAGATTATTATGCAAACCGACCACAAGTACAAGAACGCCTAACCATACAAATTGTAAAAGAATTGCAAGAAGCATTAGGAACAAATGACGTTGCTTGTATAATAGACGCAAAACACTTGTGCGTAAACTCAAGAGGCATAAAAGACGTAGCTAGTAGTACCGTAACTTCCGAGTTTGGAGGGGAATTTAAAGACTTAGCAGTACGCAGGGAATTTTTAGATTATATTAAATTAGATACCAATTACTAAAAACGCACCTTAAAAAACAAATTGAGAATGACCCGTTTTAAACAACAACAATTAAAAATATACAATTCGCTAACTGGCGAAAAAGAAATTTTTAAACCCATAACCGAAGGTTTTGTTGGATTGTATGTTTGCGGACCTACCGTTTACAGCAACGTACACTTAGGTAATATTAGAACTTTTATGAGTTTTGATATGATTTATCGTTACCTTATACACTTAGGATACAAAGTACGTTATGTACGAAATATTACCGATGCAGGTCATTTAACAGATGATAATGCTGAAGATAAAATTTCGAAAAAAGCACGTTTAGAAAAACTAGAACCAATGGAAATTGTACAAAAATACACCGTAGATTTTCATAACGTACTTAAACAATATAACCTATTACCACCTAATATAGAACCAACCGCAACAGGTCATATTGTAGAACAAATACAAACTACGCAAAAAATTATTGATGCAGGTTTAGCATATGTGGCAAACGGATCAGTTTATTTTGATGTCTTAAAATATAACGAAACTAAAAATTACGGAATACTCTCTAAACGTATTATTGAAGATGCCGTAGAAAACACGAGAACTCTTGACGGTCAATCGGACAAAAAAAACCCTCAAGATTTTGCTCTCTGGAAAAAAGCAGACCCACAACACATACAGCGTTGGAACTCTCCTTGGTCAGAAGGTTTCCCTGGTTGGCATTTAGAATGTACCGTAATGAGTACAAAATATTTAGGTGAACAATTTGATATTCATGGTGGCGGAATGGATTTAAAATTTCCACATCACGAATGTGAAATCGCACAAGCAGAAGCATGCAACAATAAAACACCTGTAAATTATTGGATGCACACCAATATGTTGAATTTAAATGGTAAAAAAATGTCAAAATCAACAGGTAATTTTTTAAACCCAAGTGATATTTACACCGGAAATAATACCATTTTAAGCAAAGCATTTACACCAAGTGTAACCCGTTTTTCGATGTTACAAGCACATTATAAAAGTGTTTTAGACCTAACAAACGAAGCTCTTTTAGCTTCCGAAAAAGGATACAGTCGCTTAATGGAAGCTCTTAAAACAGCAGTATGTTTAAACACAAATAAAACATCTACATTTAATGTAATTGCATGGAAACAGAATTGTTACAATGCAATGAATGACGATTTTAATACTCCAATTTTAATTGCCCATTTATTTGATGCCGTAAAATTCATTAACCAAGTAAAAAGCGATAAAGCAACCGTTACCACACAAGATCTAGAAATACTTCAAAAAACATTGAATACCTTTGTATTTGATGTTTTAGGATTAAAAAATGAAGAAATTTTAGCAACTAATTCAGATACCTTAACAGGTACTATTGAGTTATTAATACAATTAAGAGCCGAAGCTAAGGCTAATAAAAATTACGCAATTTCTGATAAAATTAGAACCAAATTAATTGCTTTAGGAGTCCAATTAAAAGATGGCAGAGACGGCACTACATTCTCTTTAAATTAATAACGTAAAATGAAACACTTTTTTACTTATCCCTTAATTTTGTTAATTCGTTTTTATCAAATTGCAATTTCACCCTATACGCCGTCAAGTTGTAGATATTCACCTACTTGCTCTAGCTATTCATTAGAAGCCTTAAAAATCCATGGACTAAAAAACGGAGGTTGGTTAACAATAAAACGAATTATTAGCTGTAACCCTTGGGGCGGAAACGGCTATGATCCTGTTCCTGAAAAAACAGAAGATAAAAAATATAAAAGTAAAATACCTTATCATTAATTATGCACGTTGTTTCCAATAGCTTTTATTTTTTCATAATTATTTTAGAATTAAAATAATTTAAAACAGGTTTTTCGTTTTAGCTAATTCTTATTATTTTATTGCCAATTATATTATTATTTAAAATATGAAAAAGTTTCTCCTTCTTCAATTTTAAGTAATGTTTCATAAATTAATTGAATTACATTTTCTACATCTTCACGATGTACCATTTCAACAGTGGTGTGCATATAACGTAATGGTAAAGATATTAATGCCGAAGGAACTCCGCCATTACTGTACGCAAAAGCATCTGTATCTGTTCCTGTTGCTCTAGATGATGCCATACGTTGAAATGGTATTTTGTTTTCCTGAGCTGTTTCAATAATTAAATCTCGTAATTTTTGTTGTACCGCTGGAGCATAAGAAATTACAGGTCCTTTACCTATAGCGGTATCTCCTTGTGTTTTCTTTTCTATCATTGGTGTAGTTGTATCGTGGCAAACATCTGTAATAATTGCTACGTTTGGCTGTATGGTTTCGGTAATCATTTGCGCGCCACGTAAACCTATTTCTTCTTGTACTGAATTGGTTATGTATAAGCCAAAAGGAAGCTTTTTTTTGTTTTCGTGTAATAAACGCGCTACCTCAGCAATCATGAATCCGCCTGCTCGGTTATCAATTGCTCTACATACAAATTTATCATTATTTAATACAAAAAATTTGTCAGGATAAGTAATTACACAACCTACGTGTACACCTAGGTTTTCTACTTCTTCTTTTGTTGTACAGCCACAATCGATAAAAATAGTATCTAATTTTGGAGATTTTTCACTTGTTGCTTTACGAGTGTGTATTGCTGGCCAACCAAATAAACCTTTTACAATTCCGTTTTTAGTATGAATATTTACCACTTTAGATGGTGCTATTTGATGATCACTTCCTCCATTTCTGATTACATAAATAAGTCCGTTATCGGTAATGTAATTTACATACCAACTAATTTCATCCGCATGACCTTCTATAACTACTTTAAATTTTGCGTCAGGGTTAATTACGCCTACTGCATTACCGTAAGCATCGGTTATAAAAGTATCTACATACGGCTTTAGATAGTCCATCCAAATTTTCTGACCTTCCCATTCGTATCCTGTTGGTGCTGCATTGTTTAAATATTTTTCTAAAAAAGTAAGTGATTTTTTAGTTAAAATTGTTTTTTTTGACATAATAGTATGATGTTAAATTTCCTCAATATAAAATAAATGAGAGATTAAAATATAGTTGCTTGATATGCGCCAATATCTGAAGCATTAATTGGTCTTGCGGTATTAATAATATCGTTAAAAGTAGGTATAATGTCCAACGCAGTATTAGTTGCAGGAGAAGTATTTTCGTTTATATTAAAGTTATTAGCGTTACTGTTTTTAAAGTTCGGGTTCTGGTTTAAAATATTATTTTCAAAAACACTTGCATTATCAGTATCGTATAATGGATTGGTAGTAAACTGACTACCAACATCATTAAAACGCAACAAGCAGTTTGTGAATTTATAGTTAAAAGCTACGCCATTTTCTTTATTTAAAGTAAACTCTAAGTTTTCATTACCATAAACAATACAGTTTGTAAAATTCGCTTCAATTAAATTTGATGCAAAACCTCCAAGCCAATTACTAATGTATAACGTTGGAAAACTACGTGAACTACTATTCCAATAATTAGCAAACGTACAATGTGTGAAGTTATAAGTTCCACCAAGAGTAAGTAAAATGGTTGCTTGTCCGCAGTTATTCGCAACTATATTTTTACCTTCAATATTTCCTTGAAAAGCAAATAATGCATTTATGGAATGGTTATATAATTGTGTGTTTGTTATGGTTGTGGTTAAATCACCATCATTACCATCGCTACGGATACCAATGATTGCATTTTTAATGGTTACATAATCAAATAAATTGTTTGTACTTCCTTCTTTTAACCAAATAGTTCCCCATTGACCAGGAATATTGTTATATAAATTTTCTAATCGATCGCCTTCAAAAATAATTTCATTTTCTAATAACGTTTGGTCTGTACTTAGGTTTCCATCTGCAATTATTGTGGCTCCGTTTTCGACAATTAATCCTGAATTTCTATGAAAATGTATTCTTGCACCAGCATCAATGGTTAACGTTTGCCCTGTTGGCACTGTTGCAAAACCATAAATAACATATGGTTTATTATTTGTAAAGTGTAGTTGTGTTGTGGTTAAATCAAAATTATTTAGAGTTTCATCAATTAAAGTTGGTGGAAAAATAAACTCTGCATCTTTAACTAAAGTAACCAGTTTTACGTCTTGATAATGTAAGTTTTTATCAAAAACAATAGAATCTTTATATAAAAATTCGGTTGTAGTTGTGGTGTAATTTAAAATATCTACGGTGGTTTCTACAAAAATAAATAAACTATCGTTTGCTTTAATTTCTATATTATTAAAACTTTTACCTGTTAAACCGTCTACAAGTAAACGAAAGTTAGAATTTTCACCTCTTCCTAACGCTATAGTAGGAATATGAATATCGTTATTACTATTATTATAAACCTTTAAGTTATAAGTGCTAGACCCAATATTGGTAAAAATAGTGTCTAAAAAGATGGTATCTTTTGAAAAAAGTAAATTTCCTGTACTTGGTATTGTGCTAAAATCCTTTCGGCAAGATGCTAAACTAATAATAGTAATTAAAATGATGGTAATACTAATAAGGTTACGCATTTTTTTATTTTTTGTATCTCGTAAAAATAAGATTATTCTTTTAAAACAACAGTTAATTTTTGTTTGATTTTTTTATTTCCCGAAGTTATTATCTAAACAGTTATTCCGAAAGGGTTTTATGAATACCATTTTGAGTTATAAATTATCAAAACACGAAGTATTATATTTTTGAAAAAACTATTTTTAATTTTAAAGTAAACTTAATCTCTAAACTATTTCTAATAGTTTTTCTATAGTGTCATATATTTTTTGCAACTGTTTTTTTGTAATAATAAAAGGAGGTAAAATGTAAATGGTTTTTCCTAAAGGACGTAAACAAACTCCTTTTTTCATAAAAAAGTTAAAAATCTCTTGTCGTTTACTTCCATATCTATCCATTTTTATGTTTAAATCGAGGGCAAAAATAACGCCTATTTGTCGAGTAGATTCTACTTTTTTATGTATTTTTATTCGTTTCTGAAAATTTTGATGCATTGCTGTTATTTGAGCTATATTTTTCTGTATTTCATCAGACTGTAATAACTCCAGACCTGCAATAGCTGCTGTACAAGCAATTGGGTTTGCTGTATATGTATGTGCATGAAAAAATGCTTTCCCAACGCTATCATCTAAAAAAGCATCATATATTTTTTGCGTACATGTGGTTATTGCCATTGGCACAAAACCAGCGGTTAACGATTTCCCTAACGAAATAATATCGGGTTGATTTTTCAGATATTCTGAAGCGAAATTTTTGCCTGTTTTCCCAAAACCTGTCATTACCTCATCTGCAATACATAAAACATGGTGTTGTTTGCAAAGTGTTAAAATCTCGTCTAAGTGTTCGGGCTTAAACATGCGCATACAATTTGCACCTTGCACCAAAGGTTCGTAAATAAAAGCGGCTACTTTATTGTTTTTTATATGGTTTTTAAGCAGTTTTAAAACCTGATTATTGTTTTTATTTGTAGGCACAGGTATGCGCTTTACATCTATAAAAAAATCTTCAAAAGGCCCGTTATAAACCGACAATCCTGAAACTGACATGGCTCCGAAAGTATCTCCATGAAATCCGTTTTCAAAAGCAATTATAGTATTTCTTTTTTCGCCAATATTAAAATAATATTGTATTGCCATTTTTATGGCAATTTCATTGGCGGTAGAACCATTGTCTGAAAAAAACACTTTCTGCTGGTTTTTGGGTGCTATTTCTATTAATTTTTCCGATAATTTTACTGCGGGTTCATGTGTAAAACCTGCAAAAACAATTTGATCTAATTGTTGCATTTGTTTAGCAACTGCTTCTGTTATTTTAGGATTACAATGTCCGTACATTGATGTGTACCAAGAGGCAATTCCATCAATATATTCGTTACCGTTTTCATCATATAAAATTGCGCCTTTTGCTTTTACAATAGGCAAACTATTGGGGTTGTTTTTATGTTGCGTTAGCGGATGCCAAATGTGTTTTTTATCGCGTTGTTGTAGGCTCATGGTTTATTTTAATTTATCTCGAAACAAATCGGCGTATTCTTGTATTACTTTTTTATCAAAATAAGGTTCTTCTTCTATCCGACCAATAACAGGTATTTTTGTAAAATTTATAATTGTTTTTTCCGTAGATTTATGTTCATCTCCCGAAAAAATTAACGCAACATCAAACCCTTTTTCTTTTAAAAGTTTTACGGTTAAAAGTGTGTGATTAATACTTCCTAAATAATGACGAGAAACGACAATTACGGTATAGTTTTTTGGTATAATATCTAAAATCGTGTGTGTTTCGGTTAGCGGAACTAGCAAACCTCCTGCGCCTTCTATAACTAAATTGTTGTTTGTTTTTGGTGGCTTTATGTTACTTATATTAATTTTTACTCCGTCAATTTCAGCTGCCGAATCAGGACTCTTTGGTGTTTTTAAAGCGTATACGTTCGGATAAAAAACTGTTTTAGAGTTGCTAATTAATTGTTGTACTTTTTTAGTGTCACAAAAATCTAATTCCCCTGCTTGTACGGGTTTAAAATAGTCTGCCTCTAAAGCTTCTACAACTATTGCTGATGCTATTGTTTTTCCTACATCAGTAGAAATACCTGTAATAAAATATTTTTTTTTCATTTTTAATCAATTTCCTGTTTTACAATCACAAATACACGAATGTTTAGGTTAATTTTTTATTCTATCGCTTCTTGGTTAAATTCTGCATTACAACTCTCGCAACGATAGGTATATTTTGTATGAAATGGTAAAATATTCGCAATTATAGCAATTAGAAAGAAAAAAAACGACTTTACATCCTTACCGTTGAGTAGTAACCTACGGTTTTTTTTTGGCAATTAGGGCAAGTAATAAGTTTTCCTTGATCGTTTACCGAGTAGGTTGATATTGTTTTTAATACTGCAAGTGCTTTTTCTTTTTGAACCGTTAAAACGTTTAATTTTATTCCTCCAATAGCATTACTAAACAACGGATCTATATTTATAATATGTTCATCGGATAAATATACTTGAATGCCTTCTGATTGTAATTTACCTTTTAAAATTTGCGCTTCAGATGCATAGGTAAAATTCGCTATTGTAATGTAATCGTTTTTCATATTAATATTATTTTACAAAAGTAGCTAAAAGTTGTAATACCTCTGTTATTTGTTGTTTGGTATTATAACTGTGCAAACAAAACCGTAAACGCTCTTTGCCAATTGGTACTGTTGGCGACAAAATAGCTTTAACGCCAAATCCTTTTTGGTGCAATTGTTGTGCAATTAATTTCACTTTTTCAGTACCCGAAATTACACAACATTGTATTGCAGACGTGCTATTAAAAAAATACCTTTGCATTTTTTTTTCTTTTATTTGTTGTTGAAAAAAATGAATGTTTTTTTGTAGTTTTTTTATTTCAGAACTTATTCCTAATTGTTGGTGTGCTATTTTTATAGTTGCTAATGCGTGTGGTGGTAATCCTGTGGTGTAAATAAAACTTCGTGCAAAGTTTATTAAGTATTGTATTAGTTGCTCACTTCCTAAAATTACAGAACCATGACAACCCAATGCCTTTCCGAAAGTTATAATTCTTGCAAAAACATCTTTTTCCAGCTTTAGTTGTTGCACTAATCCTTTTCCGTTTTCGCCAAAAACACCTAGCGAATGAGCTTCATCTACTATTAAATAAACCTTGTGTTTTTTACATAATTTTACCATTAATTTTAAATCAGGAGAATCTCCATCCATAGAAAATACGGATTCTGTTACTACATAAATTTCAAAAAATGTCGATTTAAATTGTTTTTTTACTCTAATTATTTTCTGCTCTAAATCATCTAAATTATTATGTTTAAATTTATACGGCTTCGCATTCGATAATTGCACGCCATCTCTAATAGATGCATGTATATGTTCATCATATAAAACAACATCTTCCCGTTGTGGTACAGATGCAAAAAAACCTAAATTAGCGGTGTAACCTGAATTAAAAATTAATGCTGATTCTGCTAAATAAAAATCACAAATATAGGCTTCTACAACGTTATATAATTGATGGTTTCCTGATAATAAACGAGAACCTGTTGCTCCGTTTTCTAGTGTTTTTTGGATTTTTAAACATTGATGTGCTTCTTCAAATATAATTTTATTTTTTGAAAATCCTAAATAGTCATTAGAAGAAAAATCGATTATAGAAGTCGGGGTTTCTAACTGTCGAAAGCTATTTGTTGCTTTACGGTTTTGTAATTTACGATGTAGTTTTTTAGGAAACATTTGCCAAAGATACTGTATTTTAAAAAACTAATCCTTTTAAAAACAAACCCTATGTTTGTACTGAATCATTAAGTTCAATTAGTAAGTGTAACTTTATAGTCATAACTTATTAAAAATGACAGTTTTTTTAAGTTTTTTTGTTTTTTTATTCACTATTTTCTATTTTACTTTAAAATTTCATTCCATTTTTTTTTTACTATTTCCCAACTAAATTTTTCCGCTTTCTGTCGGGCGTTTTGAGCAATAATTATTGCTTTTTCTGGATGATGATACAGGTCTAAAATTGCTTTTACAAATACTTCTTTATCATTTGGGTTTACTAATATTCCTGTTTTGTTATTCTCTATTAAATAAGGCAATCCACCTACATTTGTTGAAACTACTGGCAATCCCAATGCCATTGCTTCTATTACACTTACTGGTGTATTGTCAAAATTGGTCGTATTTATAAATAAATCATATTTTTCAGATAACTTAAGCCATTCTTTTTGGGTTAACATTCCTGTAAAGGTAATTGGAAGTTGTTTTTTTTCTGAAAGCTGTTTGCATTCTTGCAAAGAGCCGTCTTTTTCGGGACCTACCATACAGAGTGAAACATGGTATCCTTTATTTTGCAATTCTTCTACAATTTTAAGAGCTAATTTAGGATGATATAATTTTGAAAAAGAACGCACCCATAATAATTTCAGTGTTATTTTTTTTCTACTTTTAAAAGGATAATTTTTTATTTCAATAGTATTTGGAATGTAACTAAGGTTGGTATATCCTTCTTTTTTAAACGCTTCAAATAAATAATTAGAAGGCGCAATATTGATTTTTGCTTTTTCGAATAATTTTTTAGACAATTTTAGATTGGTTTTTAAACGTACAGGAAGGTTTCCGCCACTTAAAATAGGTATGTAAGGAATTTTAAAAAAACGACAAGTTTTTGCGACTGCAACTGCATAGTAAAAGTTTTGAGTGCTATACGTGTCTATTAAAACGACATCTATTTTGTTTCTGTTTACAAAGGTTTGCCATAACATGTCCAATAATCGTAATCCTTTATTTTGAATATTAGATACGGATTTTACTTTATAGCCTTCTTTTTTAAGAAAATTACCTAATGTTTCTATTAATGTAGCTGTACTTCCAGACTTAGATAGTTTGTTTCCTATGTAAAGTAATCTTGTTTTCACGTGTAATTGTTATTAAATTTTAAATTTAGAGCGACAAATTTGCATAGCTTAGTAATATTTTATAAAATACAGATGAAGTAGTACTATTCAAAATGTTTCTAAAAACCAATACAACTTCTATCATTTCAATATGAAACAAAAGTAATTTTATATACGTTATTGCACTAATTGTTTATTTTAGCAGTTTTCATAATAAGAAAGCAATTTAGGGATTATTACATCAAGAGAATGATTTTTTTTTACTTGATTTTTAAACGCAATTGCGTCTTTTTTTAATTTACTAGGATTTTCTATATAAAAAATGATTGCTTTTTCCAACTCCTCGCTATTTTTTTTGGACACAACTAATCCGTTTTTTTCATGTGTTACTACGGTAGCACAATCGCCAACATTAGTTACAATTACCGCTAATTGGTTTTTACCGTATTCTAATAAACTAACTGGTAACCCTTCAATTTTTGAAGACAACAATCCTATTTCTGCTTGTTGCAATATATAATCGACATCATCGCAAGATCCGTAACTAAAAGTATTATTTTCTAATTTCAATTTTTTTATTGTTTTAAAAAGTGTTTTGGAATACGTATCTTCAAAAATTTTCCCTACCAAATGCAATGTCCATTCTGGGTGTTTTTTTTGCACTTCTGCAAACGCTTTTATTAAATTAAAATGATCTTTTGCTGGACGAAAATTGGCTAAACAAACTATTTTCTTACCTTCTATTCCTTTTAAGTGTGTTGTTTTTTCTATATTTTTCGAAGAAAAATCAACAAAGTTCGGCACATAATATACTTTTTTACAATGTAAATTTTTAATTGCCCATTTTTTTAAATTATCATTAACGGCTATATTTACACTAAAAAAATAAGATGCCAATTTTAAAATAGCTAATTGAAAAAATGATAACTGCTCACTATTCCCATAATGATTATGCCAAATTATTTTTAATTTTGGATGTATTAATTTTACACATACTGCCAAAAAATAGGATGATGAATGTGCGTGAATAATTGATATTTTATTGTTTTTTATAAACTTTTTTAGTTTCCAAATTGCAAAAATATCAATAGTCGTTTTTTTGTTTAAAAATAAGTAACTTACTTTTTTATCTACTGTTTTTAGCAATGCGCCTTCTGCTCGTGTACTGCATAAATAAGATTTAGTTATGGCAGACAACATATTAGCACAACTTACTGCTATACGTTCTGCGCCTCCTGCTTCTAAAGAATCTATTAATTGTAATACTCGCATTATGGTTGTACTAATTTTGCTATTGCTGCTTCAAATTTATTTAAGGTATAATTTCTTGACCAAGTTATTGCATTTTCGCAAGATTGCTGATATAAATCGTTGTTTTCTATGTATTTTTTAATTTCTTTTACGGCTAAATAAAGTTCGGACTCTATTAAAACGCCACGTTTTCCTGCTTGTAGCATATATGGAACACAAGATATTTTAGTTACGATTGGCAAACAAGCCCAAAACATTGCTTCTGCTACTACTTTTGGCCAACCTTCAGATTTTGATGGTAGTAATAAAAAATGAACCTTTTGTAATGTTTCTTTTATTGTTTTTTGGTTTTGATTTCCTTTTAAAACAACATCCGATTGCAAGTTTTTATCTGTAATGTATTTTTCTAAAATCCCTCGCATTTCGCCTTCTCCGTATAATTTTAAACTTACCAAACATCCTTCTTTTTGTAGCTGTTCTACTATTTTTATTGCTAATAACGGACGTTTTCCTTCGGTTAAACTTCCTACAAAAACAAATTCTATTTTGGAGTTTGTTTTTCTAATTTCAATAAATTTTTTATCTGACTCTGTATAAGTTGCTGTAAAAAACGGAATAATATTTTTTGATTGATTTTCCCATTTTCCATAAACTAAAACTTTACAATTTTTGGTTAAAAATGTGTTTGAAACAATCCATTTTTGAAGTTTGTAACTAAAAGGTTGCTTACTTTTTGGGTTCCAATTTCCTGCATATTTTACAGTTTTGGGTTTTGATGGAAATAAAATTTGAATTAAAGATCCTAAAAGCCCAATATTTCCTGGACAACGCAAATGAATATGATCTGCCCAACGCATTGCTTTATATATTTTTAATAATATAATTGGTAATTTGGATATTGTTTTTAGCGAATTTATAAGTGTTTTAACATCAATACTTGGTATTTTACTTATTTCAATTTTTTTATGCGTGTACGCCGTTTCTATTTTAGTAATTTCGTTACTTGAAATAGGGCAGACTACCTGAACTTCTATTGCGTTTTTAATCCACAAGTTCATTTCTCTAATATAAGGTTCGTAACCATAAATAAAGTTTTTATTTTGCTTGTGAATTGTATGTGTTATTATGGTAAATTTCATTAATTAATACGTTTTGGTGCGTTAAACAACAAACTTAGCCATCCTATTTTTCTTCCCAAAAACTCTGTAAAAGAGGCTGTTTTATTTTTAGAAGTAAAAACATTGACAAACCTAACCGTCATCAGTAGTATTGCTATTGCATTCCATTTAAAACGTGATTTTATAGTTGGTTTTGGGTGTTTTGTTCGCCAAACATACCAGCCGTTTCTAACAACCATTTTTCCGTAATCATATTTATTAGGTCTTCCTTTTTCTTCGTGATAATGGTATAAAGTTGCCGCTGTATTTACATATAATTGATGTTTTTTTGAAACTCGCAAACAATACTCTAAGTCTTCATACAAACCGTAACCTTCAAAATATTCTGAAAATTTTATATTATCTACTATTTTTTTCTGAAAAGAAGAAACGCCTCCCATGAAATATTCTACTGAGTATGTTTTATTATTTGGCGGTAAACTTGCTACTGAAAATCCGTTAGAAAACTTGGGCATTATGCATGGTTTTGTATTGGCTAAAAGCCCTAGTTTTTTACGAAAAACGTGTCTGTTTCCCAATTTACGCACATAACCGTCTATTTGATAATCATTATAAGCAAGTGTTTCGTTTGGCTTTAATTTTCGCCATTTTACTTCGTTTAAAATATAACCACCAATTCCTGCCGCATCTGGGTAAACTTTATAAGTGCTTATTAATTTTTTAAAATAATTTTCTGTTAATACAGTATCGTCATCTAAAAAACAGACAATTTCAATGTCGTTTGCTACTTTTTCTATTCCAAAATTACGTTGTTTGGTTAAGCCTCTATCTTTATCTTCTACTTTAAAATAGTGTAGGTTTTTGATTGATTTTTTTTGTAAATTTTTTTGAGTTTCAAAATTAATAGAACCGTCTATTATTAAAATTTCTGTGGGATACAAACTTTGTTTCACTACTGAATTTAATAGTTTCAATAATGGTTCTGGACGCATATATGTGCAAATAACTAGGCTGAATTTCATTTTTTCATTAATTTATTTGCCCATTTTTCACTTATATTCCAAGCATTATTCATTTTTTTAACGTACTTAAAAGGGTTTTTAATTGCTTGCAATTTATAAAATTTAATAAACAATATTGTTTTGTAACCCAACAGTTGTTCTGGTGTTTTATGTTTTAAATTAAACGCCATAATTGTTGGCGATGGTTTGGGTTGTAGTTTTTCAATGTGCCATTTTTGTATATATTTAGCCCTAAAGCCTCCTGATGGTGCTTTTAAATGAAGTAAACTTATAAATGGCACATAAATATTATCGCAACCTGCATTTTTTAATTGTTTTCCGAAATCTACATCTTCTCCATATCCAAATTCATGCTCCATAGCAAATTTTATTATTCCAATTTTAGCGGTTTCAACAATACTTGCATTTGTGCCAAAAGCTTGCCATTGAAAATAGGTTTTCATTTTTTCGGTTTCTTCTTTTTGCAAGCAACTGTATGTTAGACAATCTGCTCCTAGTTTATTTATAGTTTTCAAGCTATTTTCTAACAGGAATTCATCAAATAAAATATCATCATCAGCAAAGAAAACCCAATTTCCTGTAACTTTACTTAATGCAATATTTCGTGCATTACAAGCACCTAATTGATGTGTAAAAGTATGATCTATTTGAAACGACCACGATTCTTTTGAAAGATAGTCTAGTTCTGAAATACTATTTTTAGTGACGTTTTGCTCTACAATAATTACTTTTTTAGGCACTATTGTTTGTTTCTCTAAGTCTTTTAAGACATCATACAAATATTTTTTTCTTCCCAATGTAGGAATTACAACATCTACCGTAAAGTCTGTTTTTTCTATGCTTTTTTTGATGGATTTTATTTCTTTTTTGAATGGTTTTACTTCAACATCCATCTTTTTAATAAATATACTTCTAATAAAACTGCCCAACGGAACTCGTTTTTCGTACAGCAATACATTAAGCAGATACATTAATGTCCATCTTTTTTTATAAACAGATTTTATAAAAACCAGCAATTCTAATTCCGATATTTCTTTTTTTACGGAACTATTTTTTTTTGTTGAATGTATTAATTTTGGTTCGCTATAACAGAAAACACCTTTAATTATACTGGTTTTAGCAACGACATTTAACGTAAATAAAAATGATTTTTTTGGATTATTTATTTTTATTGAATTTAACACATAGGCTGATGTTGCTCCAACATCTGTAGAAGACACCCAAGTTGAATATCTATTTTCTTTGTTTATATTTAAAAAAATAGATGCATTTATATATCCTAATTTTTTATTTAAATTGAAGTTTAAATTTGTATCAAAAGAAGCGAAAATAAGTTTGTGATGAAAAATTTCTTTCCAATTATTGAGCACAATATTTTCTTTTAAACTTTCTAAACACCAACCAATTACCCTGTCAGGATATTGCTTTGCCAACAGTTGTAAACTTACAAAAATAGTGCTTGTTTTTTGCAAGTTTATAGGTGTATTTGAGTCGTAATCAAAAATAGACAGTACTTTATTATGTTTATGAAATACTACAATCATTAATTTGCAAGTGTTTTTTTATAAAATTTGATGTTTTGTTCAACTAAGGTATCAATATCAAATCGTTTTTGGACATTTTCAAGTGCTTTTTTAGCGATTTTTTGAGATTTCGAAGTGTTTTTTAATAAATCAATGATTGCTTCTGCAAATTTATCGTGATTTTTTGGATTTTCTAAAATTCCGTCAACATTATTTTCTATCAATTCTTTTGCCCAACCATAATTTGAATTTACAATGGGCTTTTGCATTGCCATTGCTTCAACAGTTACCATTCCGAAAGATTCTGCTAAACTTGGAAACACGCAAATATGTGCATTCTGAATGTGTTTTTGTAACTCATTATAGGATACTTTTCCTATATAATTTACGTTTTGTTTTGCTTTATCAGAAAATAAATTTTGCATTAATTTATAAGTAGATTTTTTTTTTGTAGCAATATCATTCGCATCAGAACCGATAAGAATTAATGTTGCTTCTGGATTTTTTTCTATAACTTTATTCATTATTGATGCTAATTCTAAAACTCCTTTTTTTCGGATTATGGTTCCGTAATATAAAATGGTATTTTTTTTGAAGTTTTCAGGGAAGTTGTTTTTGAAGTTCTGAAGATTAATTCCGTTAGTAATAACTGCTATTTTTGTAGTTAAATTAAAGATTTGTGTAGTTAAATTTTCGGAAAAATTACTCACAGCAACTATCGCATCAGTAGTATGAATTGCTTTGTTTTCAAAATAAAAATTTTTCCTTTTTTGGGTTCTTTTTTCTAAATGACAAAAATAAGCGTCAGAACCGTGAATACGCATTACTATAGGAATTGAAAAACGCATAAATGCCGATATTCCTGTCCAATCTGGAACTTCCAAAAGGTCTATTTTTGTTGTTTTTATTTTTGAAGATATATATCTGTTTAAAAATTTTCGATATAAAAACCATCCTAAAAAAGGATATTTTTTCTGTGCTATTGCATAGATTTTAATTCCTTTAAACTCAAATTGTTTCGTTTCTTTTTGAGCATATACAAAAACAGAAACTTCCACATTATTATCTACTAAACTCAACGCCATATTATAGATGCTCGTTCCTAAACCTGCGGAATGGTTTAGGTTTTTATGAGGAAATTCTGGTGTTAAAAAGGCTATGTGCATTAGTTGGTGGTAAAATAATCGTTTATAATTTGGTTGGTAAAAAGTATTGCTCCTTTATTGTTTAAGTGTACGCAGTTTTTAAATATAGAATCGTTAGTGAATGTTGTAGAATAATCTTTGTAATTCGGAATTTTTTCTGCTAATAATTTAGTGAATGGTGATGGTTCTAATTTCGTACAAAAAGGTGCTGTAAAATAGATAACTTCTATGTTATTTTTTTTACAAAACTCATCTATTAAAGTAAATGCTTTGGGATTTTCAGATAATTTATTTGGTAATTTGTAGGTTTTCATTTTTGACGAACCGTACAATGGATAATAGTCGTTAAATACTCCATTTACTCGTTTTTCGCTAAATAAACCTGACATAATTCCTCTAAAACCAATTCGATAATCATTTACTGCATACCTGTAAAAAGGGATGTAATAATAATAGTTATAGTCTTTAAATTCTTCTTTAAAAAAATCGCGAATTATAGGTTTTCTGAAATAAGGAAGCATTTCTGTATACGATTTTTGCGATAAATTGTTTTGATTATATAGATAGTCTATTTGAATAAATAGTTTATTAAAAGTAACATTATTTTTTGTTAATATTTTTAAAAACAAATAGTTATCCTTTAATGTTATTCCTTGTATCCCTCCATTAACAATAGTAAACCCTTTCTTCTTAAACTCAGATGTTACAATATGATTATCTACTCTTGATGAACCTAAAAAAACCGCATCAAAATGTTGGTTTTCTAAAAACATTAGGTGTTTAACTTTATTCGATATTACTTTGTTTTCATAAATTTTTGTGTATCCAAAATCTAAAATAATTAAGACTATAATTATAAAAACAAAAATACCGATTATATGTTTTATAAAACGCTTCATTAAAACTGAAAATAAATAAAATCTGAAGGGTTTGAATACACTCCAAAAACTATAATTAATAAAATCACAAGGTACAATTTAACTTGTAAATACTTACCCATAATTGGATGTTCCTTTTCTTTAGAAAACCACTCAAATGCTACAAATAAAAACAATATAGGAAGAAGTTCTATGGCATATCTTTCTATAGGTAGGTAGTTAATGAGTTTAAAATCTTCAAAAAGCAGTATCTTTTTTAAATACTCAAAAGCATCTGTAATTGTTGGCGACCTAAAAAATATCCAACCAATAGTTGTGATTATAAATGTGATTACTATTTGTAAAAATGTTTTAAAACTTGGAAGTCTAAATTTATTTACAACAATTTCGTCTAAATTATTTTTGGTTTTATTCAATAATAATAAAGGCATAAAATACAGTGCATTTAAGAACCCCCAAAATATAAACGTCCAATTTGCACCGTGCCAAAAACCACTAACCATAAAAATAATTAGTACGTTTCTTACTTGTTTCCATTTACTTTCTCTTGATCCGCCTAATGGTATGTATAAATAATCTCTAAACCAAGTTGATAATGATATGTGCCAACGTCTCCAAAATTCGGCAATATCTCTTGAAAAATATGGGTAGTTAAAATTGCGCATTAAATTAAATCCGAACAATCGAGATAAACCGATTGCAATGTCTGAATATCCAGAAAAATCACCATAAATTTGAAATCCAAAATATACGATTCCTAAAATAAGTGTTAAAGAATCTTGTGATTGATAATCACTAAAAATAGCATTTACATATATCGCACTACTGTCTGCAATGACTATTTTTTTAAATAACCCCCAAACTATTAGTGCTATTCCGTTTTTAGCGTTTTCATAATTAAAAACTCTTTTCTTATAAAATTGCGGCAACAAATTACTTGCTCTTTCGATTGGTCCTGCCACTAATTGAGGAAAAAATGACACAAATGATGCAAAAGCAATAAAGTTTGAAGTTGCTTTTAATTTCCCTCGATATACGTCTATGGTATAACTTAATGTTTGAAATGTATAGAATGAAATCCCTACAGGAAGTATTATATTTAAGGTGCTTTTATGCATTGTTACTCCAAGTGAATCCCAAGCAATAATCCAATTATCTATGAAGAAATTATAGTATTTAAAAAAGGCTAATAAACCTAAATTAAACAATAAACTTCCCCACAATAAATACTTCCTTTTGGATTGTTTTGTTATTTTCTGAAGTTGCAAACCTATTGTATAGTCAACTAATGTGCTGACTAATATAAGTGATAGAAAACGCCAATCCCACCAACCATAAAAAACATAGCTGGCAAATAATAGCAGTAAATTTTGTTTTTTAATACTTTTATTAACTATTCCCCAATAGAAAATAAAAAATATAATTAAAAAAATTAAAAAGGTTGTTGAATTAAATAGCATCTATTAAATTTGTTCTTGTATGGATTTCCAACTATTTTCTGAAGCGATTGTTGGCTCTTTTATATTAATTACTTCAAACCATTTTTTTGCATTTTCTATGGTTTCTGTTGGATTATTTAATGCTTTTTCTATTACTTTTTGAATTTCTTCTTTACTATTAAACCATAAAACTGCTTTTTTTGACGGCATAGATTTAAAATGTATGTATTTGTATATTTTGTGTATATCGCGTTTTTTTAAATTTGCTTTTTCGTGGTTATAATTAATATAAATACACGGTTTATTATGGCAAACGGCGTCAAAAACCATTGACGAACCTACATTTATAACTAATTCTGTATGTTTAATTGTGTTTGCTAATAACTGAAAATCTGCTGGTGTTGGCATCACTTTATTCCATTGGTTTCCGTAACTTTTCCAATCAGGATTTATAGGTATTATCAGGTTTTTATAGGTTTCTAAAACAGCGTCAAATCTATCTGAAAAATCTACAGGACATCTTCTAAAAACGATTCCTAAATTGGCTCCATTTTCGTTCATTTTTTTTATCCGAATTGCCACATCTTCCAAATAATAAGCATCGTAAGGCGATGTTGTAATGTCGTCTCCTGAAAAGCAAATATATTTTTTAGTACTATCTAATTTATGTGTTTTAAAAAATTGCTCTTTGGTTTCTAATAATTCGGTGTTAAAATGCGGTTCAAATTGTGGCGTTCCAACAATTTTTAGTTGCTTTTTATTAATATGCGGATAATAATTTAGCATTTCAGTCTTCATATGTTCACTCCAAACATAGTAATAATCGGACTGTACAACCAATGTTGCTTTTGGTAAATTATCCCACGAAAAAATAAATGTTGCCGTAGGAATACCTAAATCTTGTGCTGCCAATAATGGTGCAATTGCTAATAACGGACGTTGATTGGTGCAAAAAACTAGTGCAGGTTTTTCTGCTATTAATTGGGCTTTTGCTTTTTGGTAATAGGTTGTTTTTCGTTCTAATTGAAAAATTTTATTTCGTATTTTCTCCAATCCTTTTTCAGAATTATATAACATACTCAAACCTGTAACGGCAATGCTTTTGATTGCTTTTTTTATGCTCGAATACGATTGTGGAAATTGATAACTAAAATAGGTGGTGTCATTAAAATTCTTGACATTTTGCTTTAGTTCAATCTCTTTTCTTGCTCGTTTATAGATTTCCGATACTATATGCGATTTTGCGTAGTCAATTTTAATTTCTTCGTATCCAAATTCCTTTTTTAAAGGGAAAATAGTATTGTTCCAATAAGTAATTGCGTAGCCTTTTTCTTTTCCTAATTTATGAAAATTGGTAAATGCAAAATTTCTTAATCCTACTCCATCTGGTAAAAAAATAATTATTTTTTTATTCATCGTTCAACATCTCTAAATTGTTTTTGTTTCGCTAATTTCCAAATGTTTGGATTTTGTAGTGTTGTTAAAAATAACTGCGCACTATTTCCTGAGCCAAAATCAATTATTTCATTTTCTGAAATTTTCTTTTTTGATACTTCTATCGTTTTTAAAATGGCTATTGTCGTATAATCGCAATTAAAAATAGTTGCATAGGTCGCTCTATTTTGTTGACGTGTGCCAATGTTAATTGTTGGTATGTTGTAATATGGCGCTTCACGTATTCCTGCACTTGAATTCCCTATAATGCGTGTTGCATTTTTTAAGAGTACTAAAAAATACTCGAAACGCAACGATGGTAATATTCTAAATTTCGGATTGTTTTCTAATTTTTGATATGCTTTTAAAATAATTTCTGAACCTAAATCGTTATTAGGAAATACTACTAAATAATTTTCATTACTTTGTAATAATGCTTCTACAAACTGGTTTGTATAGTCTTTCATTTGCTCAACTTCTGTAGTAACAGGATGAAACATTGCAATATTGTAGTTTTTAAACGATAAATTATAGTGTTTTTTTGCAATTTTTAAACTTGGTAAATCGTTAGAAAACATAATATCAACATCTGGCGACCCTATTACTTGTATGCTTTTTGGCATTTCGCCCATTTGCAATAGACGTTTTTGTGCTTCTGTGTTTGATACAAAGTGTAAATGACTCATTTTACTTACCGAATGTCGGATTAACTCATCAATAGTTCCTGAAATTTCTCCACCTTCAATATGTGCTACTAAAGTGTTATTTAAACTTCCTACTATTGCTCCTGCAAGTGCTTCTACTCTATCGCCGTGAACAATTATTAAACTGGGTTTTAACTGATTTACATACGCCGAAAAACCTTCAATAGTTTTGGCTAAGGTTAAATCCATCGTGTTTTCGCTGGTTGAATTTTCAAACTTGTGGATGTTTTTAAATCCTGATTTTTCAATTTCTAAAACCGTATAACCGTACTTTTTATCTAAATGCATTCCTGTTGCAAAAATATGTGCTTCAAAACTTTTATTTTTTTGAAGTATTTGCAATAATGATTTTATTTTACCAAAATCGGCTCTTGTACCTGTTAAGAATGCTATTTTTTTTATATTACTCAATGTCTTTCCAAGTTAATTGTTCATCATTATTAATAGTTTTTGTTGCTTTTTTTCCAAGAATATCATTGTATTTTTCGGCTAAAATTTCGCCTGTTCCTGGGCGTTTTACCCAAATATTTTCTTTAGTGAACGTTTCTCCTTTTTTAATTTCTGAAATTGCACAAACCGTTGCAAAGGCAAAATCTATGGTTACTTGCTCTTCTTTTGCAGGTTCTTTTGTTCCTCCTCGCATTTGCCATATTAATTTTGAACCTGCTATTAATTCTTTGGTTTGTTTTTCGTCCATAGAGCAAACAATATCTGGTCCTTTGCGTTGCAAATGATCTGTAAAATGACGTTCTAAAATACTTGCTCCTAAAGCAACTGCTCCAAAACAGGCGTGATTTGAAGTTGTATGATCCGACAAGCCAAAAACTTTATTTGAAAAACTTTCGTGCATTTGAGTCATTGCTCCAAAACGCACTAAATTTGCTGGTGTTGGATATAAATTGGTGGTGTGCAAAATGGCGACAGTAACCTTGTGTTTTTTAAAAATTTCCAATGCTTTTGAAATGCTTTTAATGGTGTTCATTCCTGTGCTTAAAATTACTGGTTTCCCGAATTGTGCAATGTGTTCTAATAACGGATAGTTATTGCATTCGCCCGAGCCAATTTTATAAGCAACTACATTCATGCGTTCTAAGCGCTCTGCTGCTGCTCTTGAAAATGGTGTAGAAATAAAAATCATTCCTTTACTTTCTACGTATTTTTTTAATTTTATTTCGTCTGCTTCATTTAGAGAACATCTGTCCATAATTTCATAAATAGAAATGTTTGCATTTCCTGGAATTACTTTTTTTGCAGCTGCACTCATTTCATCGGCTACAATATGGGTTTGATGTTTTACAACCTCAACGCCTGCTCTTGCGGCAGCATCAACCATTTCAAAAGCTGTTTTAAGCGAACCTTCGTGGTTTATTCCTAATTCGGCAATGACTAATGGCGGATAATCTTGTCCTATTTTTCGTCCTGCTATTTCTATGTATGGATTATTCATTAAGATAATTTTTTAAAAGGTAATTTGCATAATCAAAATCTTCTTGCGTATCTATATCAACATTTGCAAAAGGATGATTTACAAGCATTGGATAATTATTTTCTCCTAAAACTTTTCCTTGCTTTATTAAATTTACCTTTGTGATGTAAAGCAATCCGTTTTCAAAATATAAAGGTTCTAAATCTTGACTTCTTTGTCCGATTTTATAATTAAACGGACTGAATTTATTGTTGTTTATTTTCCCGAATTTTTGATGATTTCTGGTTACCGTCATTAGACTATCAAAATTGGAATCTGTAACTAATTTTAATGCCTCAGTAAGTAAATTTTTAGGTCTTAATGGGTTTGTTGGTTGCAACAAAATCACATTTTCATAATTTTCTTCAAGGTTTTCGATTACGTATTTTAATGTATCTATGGTTGGCGAAGTATCGGTTGTCAAGTGTTTTGGTCTGTTTTGAATGGTTACTCCGTATTTTTGGGCAATTGTTTTTATGCGTTCATCATCGGTAGAAACTACAATGTCGGAAATTCCGTTATTTTGAGCATATTCAATGCTATGTGCAATCAAGGGTTTATTGCCTAATAATTTTAGGTTTTTATTGGGCAAACGTTTTGAGTTTGCTCTTGCCGGAATTATTACTATGTTTTTTTTTGTTTTCAAATGGATGTAAATTACAGTAAAATCTCGTGGAAGATACCATTATTCGGTAATTATTTCGATACTTTTACTGATGTTTTTATCGCTGAAGTTTATTTTAAAAAAACGTTTTGAAATTTTTATTAAAAAATTCTGCTTCATAAAAAATTTAAACGTACATTTTATTTGCTTTTTCTAAATCTTCTGGGGTATCAATACCTATAGAAACATGCTTAGTTACCACCATTTTTATGGTTTTATTGTATTCTAAATAGCGTAAACATTCAATTTTTTCGGTATCTTCCAAATATTGCATTTGTAGTTTTGTAAATTCTAAAATAGCTTGTCTTCTAAAGGCATAAATTCCTTGGTGTTTGTAATACTTTGCTGTACTTTTTTTTCTAGCAAATGGTATTGGTGAACGAGAAAAATACAATGCAAAATTATTAGTATCTACAATTACTTTTACATTATTTGGATTATTTATTTCCTCTAAATCAGTAATATGATGCATTATAGAAGCTAAATCTATTTCTTTTTTCGGATCATTTTTAAAAACTGCTAACAAGTTACTTAATGCTTCTGGGTTTACATTTGGCTCATCTCCTTGTACGTTTACAACAATATCACAAGCTATATTTTGTATTGCTTCTGCTATCCGATCGCTCCCACATTCGTGCTTTGCAATACTCATTATAACGTTACCACCATTACTAACAACCTCGTTATAAATAATATCGGAATCGGTTACTACATATACATCATCAAATAAATTTGTGGCTACTGCATTTTCATATGTGCGTATAATTACTGTTTTTCCTCCAAGGTTTTTCATTAGTTTTCCGGGGAAACGGGAGGCTTCATAACGAGCAGGAATCATTGCTATTGTTTTCATACTTATATATGTTTTTTTTTGGAAATATTCACTTATATTAATCGTAAATTAAATCAGTCTTCTTTAAAAAAATCGTTTTCAAAACCAATTAAATATAATTTTTTTTCTGCTCTTGTTATAGCGGTATATAACCACCTTAAATAGTCTTTATTTATTCCGTTTGGCAAATATGGTTGTTCTACAAACACCGTTTTCCATTGTCCTCCTTGTGATTTATGACAGGTTATTGCATATGAAAATTTGACTTGCAAGGCGTTAAAGTATTTATTGTTTTTTGTACTTATAAACATCTTATATTTACTTTGCCCTGCATAATCTTTTTGCACTTCTTGATACAATCTATTACTATCTTCATAAGGTAATGCTGGTGTTTCGGATTTTATGGTATCTAATAATAAAACGGTTTCAAAGGGTTTCATATTAGGGTAGTCTACCATACGTACTTTTACTTCTGCAAATTTAAAGCTGTATAAATCTTTAAAACTAAATATCTCTAATATTTCTATAATATCTCCATTTGCTATAAAACCTGCTTCGCTACTTTCTTTTAACCAAAAATAGTTGTTTTTAACTACCATTAAATAATCTCCTGCGTTTAATGAGTTTTCTTGAAATAAAATACGAGAACGTATTTGCTCATTATATACATTTGCTCGTTTATTAGAACGTACAATTATCGCTGTATCTTCTTTTCCATCTGAAGAGTATGCTTCATCTATTGCTTCTTGAATTTCATAACCATCTATTAAACGTACAATGTCTTTAAAATTACTTAAATTAAATTTAAAATCGGTATGTTGATTATCGGTTAACTGCTCTCTTAATAGCGTTGCATTGGTTAAAATACCAGAACCTTCTGTTTGACGCACAACTTCATCCAACTCAACTGTGTCTACTTCTTTATTATAATGTAATGCTAATTTGTTTTCGTCTAAAGCAGGACTTACATCTAATTTTACAGGTGGTAATTGAGCTGTATCTCCAATAAAAATTAATTTACATTGATAACCTGAGTAAACATATTGCATTAAATCGTCTAACAATGATCCGTTTTCAAATAACTTTGATTCGCTATTAACATCTGATATCATTGATGCTTCATCAACAATAAAAATAGTATTTTTATGTTTATTAGGCTGTAAAACAAAACTCACTCCGCCTCCACTTTCTTTTTTCGGAAAGTATATTTTTTTATGTATTGTTAACGCTTCCCGTTTAGCATATTTTGCAATTACTTTTGCGGCTCTACCTGTTGGGGCTAATAATACTGAACTTTTTTTAGCATGCCCTAAATTATTTACCAACGTGCTTATTAAAGTGGTTTTACCCGTACCTGCATATCCTTTTAAAACAAACATACTGTTTTTAACATCGTTTAAAACAAATTTCGACAATTTTTGCAACACCACATCTTGCTTTAAGGTTAATGTAAATGGGAACTTATCTTTAAATAAGGTATGGAGTTTTGTGGCGTTCATTTAAATAATTTAAGTTTGAATTTCAAAGATAGTTCGAATTTTTTCTTTTATTGCTTTACTGAACGAAAAAAAATTGTAGATTTGCGTAAATACGTTAAATTAAAAATATTTTTTAAATTATGATGACCTTAGTTTACATTGTTTTAACTCTAATAGCTGTTTTTGCTATCGTAAAATTAATTGACAAATTTGTACCACAAAGCAAAAAGTGGATTTTTACACTACTTTTTTGGGCCATTACAGTATTTACAGGATGGCACTTGTATAGCTCAATAATGGAACCTATTAAGTTTAAACAACTAAAAGAAGAACGTTTCGCAAAAGTTATTAATAACTTAAAAGATATTAAAAAAGCACAGATTGCTTATGAAACCGTAAATGAAAAATACACCGATAATTGGGATGAGTTAATCTCTTTTATTGAAACTGGTGTATATACCATTACGCAACGTAAAGACTCCAGTATTGTTGATATTGAATTAACAAAACGTTTTGGTGGAGTAGAAATGCGAAAAGACATTATTGTTATAGACACCATCGGAACAACTTCGGTAAAAGATTCTCTTTTTAAAAACAATGTGCGCTATAAAACGATGATGAATATACCTGGCACTGATGAGGTATTTGAATTAAAAGCTGGTTTTATTACAAAAAAAGACAATAAATTAGCCGTTTTTGAAATACGTGTAGCAAAAGAATTATTATTAAAAGACCAACCTAAAAACTTAGTGGCCCAAGAAAACGAAACTATTTCGGTAGATGGTATTAACGGAGACGCTATCATTTTAGGATCAATGAACGAAGTAACCACAAACGGTAACTGGCCAAGAAAATATGACACAAAAAAGTAACATAAATTTACTTTCCAACCATATATTGTCCGTTCAAGCTAGCTTGAATGGATTTTCTTTTTGTATTATAGATACTCTTGAAAATGACATTCTGTTTTTTAAAGAATATACATTTAACAAACAATATAACCCTATTGAATTAGAAGAAGCGTTACACAAAGAGTTTGAAAGCAACTATTTACTACAAGGGGAATTTAAAAAGGTAAACCTAATTCACCAAAACAATATCTGTACTTTTGTGCCTAAAGCATTATTTAATAAAAATGATGCCGTAAACTATTTGAAATTTAATAATAAAATATTTGAATCAGACTTTATTGCTCATGACAAATTGCAAAACCAAGAAATTATTACTGTTTATGTGCCTTTTGTAAATCTAAATAATTATTTTTTTGAACGCTTTAACACTTTCGATTATCAACATGCACACCATGTTTTAGTCCAAAAATTAATTGAAAACGCTACACAATTAACAACTAAAATGTATGTAAATATAAACCAAACTTCTTTTGAAATTGTATTTTTAAAAAATGGAAAACTCAACTTTTACAACAGTTTTACATACACTACAAAAGAAGATTTTATATACTACCTATTATTTACAATAGAACAATTAGAATTGAATTTAGAAATTATTGAGCTAATACTTTTAGGAAATATTGACATAGAAAATGAATTATATCATATTTGTTACGAGTACATTAGAAATGTTTCCATAAACACAAAAACTACACAATTTACATACCGAAATATAGCACATAAACAAAATGATTGTAATCACTTTGTACTACTAAGCACATTCAACAACTAATTATGCGAATAATTTCAGGAAAACATAAAGGAATACGATTATGGGCACCAAAAAAATTACCCGTTCGCCCAACTACCGATAACGCAAAAGAAGCTTTGTTTAATATTTTAAATAATCAGTTTTATTTTGACGAAATTACAATACTCGATTTATTTTCAGGAACAGGAAATATTTCCTATGAGTTTGCTTCACGTGGTTGTACCAAAATAACCGCTGTTGATAGTAATTATGGATGCATTGCCTATGTAAAAAAAATAACTGCCGATTTAAAATTTAATATCCGTTCTTTTAAAAGTGATGTTTTTCAGTTTTTAAAAAAACACAAAACACCTTCAAACATCATTTTCGCAGATCCTCCTTATGATTTTTCGGACGAACAGTTTGAAAACATACACCAATTAGTTTTTGAAAACCAATTACTAACCAATAACGGACAGTTAATTATAGAACACGCTACACAAACCCAATTAACACATTTACCTCATTTTTTTGCTGAAAGAAAATACGGTGGTTGTGTGTTTAGTTTTTTTAAAGTCAACTCGGTTAGTAACGAGGAAGAAGAATAAGACTTCTAATATTTTTGAAAAATAAAAAGCAAACCTGTAAGCCGGATTCTGTACACTTAAAAAGTGTTCTTATCATTTATCTAGGATTATAATTACTCATAATCTCCAACCATCTACCCTTCATCATTGGGCGTGCAACCCTTAAAAGATGATTTACATGATGTTGCATCGTATAGAGTTTACCTGGTTTCACTACAGCATTACCTGTACATACTTTCTGTTGCACTTGTCCTCACCTTTCGGCGGACGGGAATTACCCGCTATACTGCACTACGATGTCCGGACTTTCCTCTCTTCCATAGGAACAGCGATAAGACGGTTTGCTTTACTGCAAAAATAGAATTATTTATATAAAACAGCATTATTTTTTTAATAATTTGATATTATTACCCGATTAAAATTTAAACGGATACTCAAAAACTATTTGTCTCCTTTATAATATTAAATACAATAACCGATTGCAATCGCAATTAAGAAACGAAAAACGTTTTTTTAGATAACTATTTATTTTTACGATACATTATTTAAAAGATTAATCAGATTACTGTAAACAAATTATATATCTTTTATCTTACATCGGAAATGTATTTTATTCTTTTTCTGACGAAAAAGTAATTTAAAGGTGCTATTAT
>CAZWNY010000004.1:0-11205 GCA_964635575.1 uncultured Kordia sp.
GGTGTAGATAAAAATGCAATACAAAACAAAAAAAAAAAAATTGGTGCAGCGCGTAATATCGAAAATGGCGGATCGTTAACCATTATCGCAACTGCATTAACCGAAACAGGATCTAAAATGGATGAAGTGATTTTTGAAGAATTTAAAGGTACTGGTAATATGGAGCTACAATTAGATAGACGTATTGCGAACCGTAGAATTTTTCCTGCAATTGATTTAATTTCTTCAAGCACACGTAGGGATGATCTTTTATTAGACGAAAAAACACTACAACGTATGTGGATTATGCGTAAATATTTAAACGATATGAATCCTGTTGAAGCAATGGAATTTATTAATGACAGAATTAAAGGTACTCGCAACAACGAGGAGTTTTTAACTTCAATGAATAGTTAAATTTATTATAACGGCATAACTAAAAATTTAAATAAATCGCATAAAAAAAACGTTTAGTGAATTTTCACTAAACGTTTTTTTTATGCGATTTATTTATTTCTATAAAAATTATTTTTTAGAACAACACTTTTTAGCTACATCTTTTTTAGAACAAACCTTTTTAGCTGCATCTTTTTTAGAACAAGCCTTTTTAACTGCATCTTTTTTAGAACAACATCCTTTTTTAGATTTACTAGTTTTAGACTCTCCTGAACAAGTTGATTTTTTCTTTGATAAATCTACTTTTTTCAAATCCATTTTACAAATTGGGCAACTTCCTGGTTTTGTATATGTTTTCCCTTTTTCACAATCCATTGGACATTGGTAAGCGTCCGTTTTTACAATTGCTTCTACTTTTGTTGCGACCTTTTCTTGTGCGTTAGAAAACATCACAAAGAATAAACCGAATACTAATGTTAATACTACTTTTTTCATTATTTTAAATTTTAAATTGTTTAAATTATTTAGGCAAATATATTAATTGTTTCGCATTTTACAATACATTAATGTTCATTTTTAGTGATTATTTTATTGTAAATTTTTGTTTATAAATTGCTTTCTCTGTAAACAACCTCAATGTATATGTGCCTGAACTATATTCAAACACTGGAAATGAAAGTAGGTTACTGTATTCATTATCATGAATTTTATGATAGTTTACTATCTGTCCTTCTGTATTAATAATAGCATATCCTCTAATTTTATCTGACAAACTATGTAGCTTAGCCGTCATATAAGTCGATTTTGATGGGTTCGGGTATAGTGTAAATGGAAAATTATTGTTTTGTTCTACGTCAACATCAGGCGTATTGATTACAACAAATTGTCCCATCATACCGCCATCTTCGTGTGTTAACATATGGCAATGATACATATATGGTACTGTATCATCTGCAAAATCTGCAAATTTTGTTATAATACGCATTGTCCCTTGACCTCCTGGCACTAAATAGGTGTCTTTCCAGCCCTGTGCAGCAAGTGGCGGAGGATTACCGTTAATATCCAAAATATAATATTGAATATCATGTATGTGTAATGGGTGAGCAATTGCAGAGCCGTTTTCAATGGTCCAAATTTCCGTATTATTTAAAGGTATTGTGATATTTATCGTATTCATATCCAAACTATTCCCATTAATTAAAAAATCACCATTTAATTGATTAAAACCTCCCGCTAATGGGTTAAAAGTTAAGTTTCTAAATTGATTAACATTACTTTCTAAATAAGGTGTTACCGTTACCAATGTACTAGGAATATTAATTACAGGGTTTACCGTTTGTTCAACTACATTTAATTGTAATACATTAAAGTTCGATCCATTCATTGCATTCGGGTTGTAATTATCTAATGGCATATCTTCATTTATTCCTGGGGAAGTTGCTCCATAAATTCCATTTTCAAATTCTGATGCGTAACTTATCAACTGTAATTTTTGATTATTCATTCCTTGTAAGTTTACCAAAATTTCGGAACGTTCACCTGGTGCTAATTGCAATCGTGTTAAAACTGCTGGGGTAGATTTTAGTCCTCCATCGGTAGCTATTTGATAAAAAAGTTTATTATTCGAAAACCCAAAATTAAAAACACGTTGTGAAGAACCATTCAATAACCTAAATCGAACTATTTGTGCAGGAACATCTAGCATAGGATTAATGGTTGCATTTACCATTAAAACATTATCATTATTGGAATCATGTGCTATTTGATTATTAGTATCAAAATTTTTAGTTTGAATTATCAAAGGAATATCATCTACTCCATAGGTGCGTGGTAAATTTAATGCAGCTTCTTCCGCATCTTTTACTATTATTAAACCTGTAATTCCTTTACTGACATGTTCATTTGTAAATTTATGTAAGTGCGGATGATACCAATATGTAGCTGCTTTGTCTAATACTGTAAATTTCGGATTCCAAGTTATTCCTGGTGCTATTATAGTATGTGGACCTCCATCATTAGATGCTGAAACATGCATTCCGTGCCAATGTATTGTTGTGGCTTGTCCTAAATTATTAGTCACATTAATGTTTAAGTTATCTCCTTTATTGACAATTAAAGTAGGTCCTAAAATATTCGCATTAACGCCCATTGTTGCGGTTGTTTTTCCTGTAAAGAATTGATGCGTTCCGTTTTGTAAATTTAAATTAATATTGGAAGATTGAATTACTGGAGGAATTAATAATTGATTTTGAGCATTTCCAATATGAATCATTAAAAACAGCATCAACAAATGTATACATTTCATAAAAAAATTAGAGTGACAGTAAGTGCAAATAGCAAATACAATTTATTGTTCTGCAAACTTATAAAATTATTTTATTTAATAAATTGATTTGTTATGAATAATTTTAAAATTTAAGTTACTATACGAACCCTATGCTTTTCTTTACTTCTATTGAACTAAGTAACTCTAATTTATAAAAAAAAAGGTTTCAAAAAAGAACGTTATTAAATCGACTTTTTTTAAAAATATTCAAAATTTATTTGTAATTTGCTTTCAAACCAATAAACAAATGAGCACATCATTAACCCCTTTTTCTAAACATCAATTACTTCCACAAGAAGAAACCTTAGAAATACAACGTAAAAAAGGAGCATTATTTATCGGTTTACCCAAAGAAAGTTGTTATCAAGAAAAAAGAGTATGCTTAACTCCTGATGCCGTTTCCGCAATTGTTATACAAGGTAACCGAGTAATGATCGAAAGTAATGCAGGCGTTGCCTCTAATTTTACCGATAAAGATTATAGTGAAGCTGGAGGAGAAATTACAACAGATACTAAAAAAGTGTTTTCCTGCCCTATTGTTTTAAAAGTTGTACCGCCATCTTTAGAGGAATTAAAGCTAATTAACTCGAAAACCATATTAATATCTGCGCTACAAATAAAAACACAAACTAAAGCGTATTTTAAAACATTAAAAGAAAAACGAATCACTGCATTAGCGTTTGAGTATATAAAAGACAATCGTGAAACATTTCCTGTTGTGCGTGTATTGAGTGAAATAGCAGGAACAGCATCAATATTAATAGCTTCTAATTTATTAGATAATACAAATAATGGTAACGGGTTATTATTAGGAAATATTAGCGGAGTACCACCTACCGAAATCGTAATTATTGGTGCAGGTACTGTTGGAGAGTTTGCCGCCCGATCAGCAATTGGTTTAGGAGCAAATGTAAAAATATTTGACAATTCGCTAACCAAACTACGTAGTATACAAACTAATTTAGGACGCAGTATTTACACCTCTACTTTGCAACCTAAAAACTTAATGAAAGCACTTAAGTGTTGTGATGTTGCTATTGGCTGTATACGTGGAAAAAACAGATCACCTATTTTAGTTACTGAAAGCATGGTTGAAAACATGAAATCAGGTGCCGTAATTATTGATGTTAGTATTGACATGGGAGGAATTTTTGAAACTTCAAAAATTACTACACATAACCAACCTACTTTTATAAAACATGAAGTGATACATTACTGTGTGCCTAATATTCCATCAAGATATTCTCGAACTGCATCTAACGCGATTAGCAATATATTTACACCTTATTTATTAAAAATTGCTGAGGATGGCGGAATAGAAAACGCGATTAGATTAGATAACGGATTAAAAAACGGACTGTATTTTTATCATGGAATTTTAACCCATAAATCAGTTGCAGATTGGTTTGACTTACCATATAGCGATGCTGATTTGTTAATTTTTTAGTAGATTACTTTTAAAATTAAATATTCGTTTAAATTCGTAAGTTTGGGTCAACCATAAAATATACTTAAAGGTAATTAAATTACAAAATAATTTATCTTATTTCAACTCTATTTTTCGTTTATCTATTGTAAATTTGTATTTCAAAAAAATGAATTAAAAAGATGAATTTATTACAACGTATAGGTTTTTATTTAATAGGCTTAGCTTTAGGTAGTATTGTGGTTTATTTTATTTGGAGTAAAAAGAAAACTACTTTTTGTTACCTACCAAATTGTAGAGCCTTAAAGGATATTCGTTTAAAAAAACGAGAGTTTTCTCCTATGGTACAACAATTAATAGATCATAAAAAATTAGATACTGCAGTAATTTCGTATACTTACCAGGAAGGAAATATAAATTTTTCTAAAAGTAAAACCAAAATAAAATCGTGCAAACAATATTATATTAATAGTGAGTTTAACAACAGAGCATACGAGTTTTTAGTAGAAAACTGTGACAGTATTGCATTAATAAAACAAGTAATTATTAAATAATACTTAAGCCTTAAAAAAGCATCCTTAACTTACAACTTTCGCCTTTTACGTTCGATTTTTAATAACTTTAATTCTCTTGTTGTTTGTCCTGCAACCGATGTGTTTTCTTCTGCTCTACGTATTAAATACGGCATCACATCTTTAACAGGTCCAAAAGGTAAATATTTAGCTACATTGTATCCTAAATCTGCTAAGTTATACGTAATATGATCGCTCATGCCGTATAATTGTCCAAACCAAACGTTATCATTATTTACCGATAATTTTTTTTCTTCTAATAACTGTAATATTAAATATGAACTATTTTCATTATGAGTTCCTGCAAATAATGATAAATGCTTGTGATTTTCAAGCATATAACAAACTGCTTCATTAAAATTAGCATCTGTTTCTGGTTTGTTTTTACAAATAGGTGTTGGATATCCTTTTTCTTGAGCACGTTTATTTTCTTTTTCCAAATAAGCTCCACGCACTAATTTTACTCCAACGTAATATCCTTTTTCAATTGCTTTTTGATGAATTTTTTTTAAATACGCCATTCGGTCATGACGATACATTTGAAGCGTATTGTACACAATTGCGCTTTCAGTATTATATTTTTCCATCATTTCTTCTATTAAATCATCAGCAGAATTTTGCATCCAACTTTCTTCAGCATCAATTAATAGTCTTACATTTTTTTCTTTTGCCAAGGCACATACTTTATGGTAACGCATAACAACTTTGTCCCATTCTTCTTGCTCATTTACGGTTAGTTTTTGCTTCGCTCCTATTTTTTCATACAAACCAATTCTACCAAAACCTGTAGGTTTAAAAACGGCAAAAGGTATAGCGTCTTTTTCTTTTACAAAATTTAACAACTTAATCGTCATTTTAAATGTTGCTTGAAATTGCACTTCATTTTCTTTTCCTTCTACCGAGTAATCTAAAACACTGCATACCTTTTTAGTGTACATTTTATCTATAACTGGCAGGCAATCATCTTCTGATATTCCTCCACAAAAATGATCAAAAACCGTAGCTCTAATTAAACCTTCTACGGGTAAATTTGCTTGTAATGCGAAGTTTGTTATTGCTGTCCCCATACGTACTAAAGGTTGGTTTGCTATCATTTTAAACAAAAAATAAGCACGTTCTAATTCGGAATCTTTTTTTAAAGAAAAAGCAATTTTAGTGTTTTCAAAAATTTTATGCATTGATTTTTATTTTTCGTATAATTTACAAATTTATACATTTTATAAGATTATACTTTTTTTACAGAACTATTTAAATAAACCTTTTTCACAAACAATTAGAGTGTCGAAAAAAAACGCTTCGTTGTAAAATAGAAATATTGATTGCAATTATTTAATTAATTGATTTCTTTAAACAGATACAATCTATTATTATAAATCACCTAAAAGGTAAATATAGCGTTTATTTAAACTTTATTCGGACAACAATTTTTAAAAAACAACAAACTACTAAACTATCAAGTTTAGTACTATCGGTTTTTATAATATATAAATCCTCGCCATAAAAGTAATAATCCAATAAAATAAGGAAAGTACGATGTTGGTTTTCCATTACCACCAACGGTTGTAAAAAGGCGATCCCAATTAATTCTCCAATTTTTTATGTTTTTTATTCCTAATTCAAAACCACTAATACTCATCCATACAAATACCGGTTTACCAACTACATGGTCAAACGGAACATAACCCCAATAACGGGCGTCTAATGAGTTTTGTCGGTTGTCTCCCATCATCCAATAATAATTTTGGACAAAAGTGTATGTTTCTTTTAATTTTCCGTTAATAAAAATATCGTTTCCTGTAGTACTTAAACTATTGCCTTCGTATTCAGTAATAATTTTTTTATAAATAGGTAAGGTTTTAATATTTAAAGGAATGGTTTTCCCTGCTTCTGGTATGTAAATTGGTCCAAAATGATCTCCGTTCCAATTAAAACTACCTAGTCTTGGGAAAATATTAGCATCTCTTTCTCCTTTTAGTTTAATGTTTCTTTTTATGGATACAATTACTGAATTTTTACTTAACTTTTCTTTTTCTTCTTCCGACATGTTAATGCTATATCTGTCAGTTGCTTTAAAATCTTTATTTACTTCAATATGTCCGTTTAATTCTATCATATAAGCATCAGGATCGTTAGGAAATGGTTTTAAATCTTTACGATTAAAGTTGTATCTACCAACGCTAGCTTTATCAATTTTATAAAATTTATTAAATTCGGTTGTACCAATTTTTTCTTTTAAGTAATTTGCTGATAAGTGTTTTTTTGAAATTACGGTATAGTAAAATTGTATTTTTGCTCGGTCTGGCAACACGGTTTTTGTACCGTTAATATATACATAACCGTCTTTAATTTCTAAGGAATCTCCTGCTATGCCAACACATCGTTTTACGTAGTTTGTTTTTTTGTCAATCGGTTTATCATAGCGTTTGTCGGCTTTAATATACATGTTTGCTAATGTATCTGCTGGCCAGTTAAATACTACAATATCATTCCGTTTTATCTGTTGAAAACCAGGAATACGCATATATGGTAATTGTGGTTTTTTAAGGTATGATAATGATTTTGTAAACGGCAAACTATCGTGTACCATTGGCGCGGAAATAGTTGTCATAGGTGGTCTTGCTCCGTAATGAAACTTGCTTACAAATAAAAAATCTCCTTTTAATAATGTTTTTTCTAATGATGACGTAGGTATTACAAATGGTTGAAAGATATAAGTATGTACTAAAGTAGCGACTACAATGGCGAATAAAATAGAGTTTGTCCATTCTCCAGAGTTACTAACAGGTACAATATCTCTATTTTCTCGATATTTGGTATCTTGTAAATAATTAATATAGTAGTTGTAAAAGCCTAAAGTAACTACGGATAATATGGTGTCAATTATTTTATTTTTACCAAAACTTCTTGCGGTTTCTACCCAAACTACAGGAAACATAATTAGGTTTATAACGGGCAAAAAAAGTAATATTACCCAGTATTTTGGACGATTAATAATTTGCATTAAAACAACTCCGTTATATATGGGTACAAATGCTTCCCATGGTTTTTTGCCTGCTTTTTTGTATAATTTCCAAGTTCCAATACCGTGTATTATTTGTATGGCAAAGAAAAATATAATCCATTCTGTAAAAGTCATAATTTATTTTTTTATAATGTAAAGTTTTCTATGTTTTAAACTGATTACGTTAGTTAGACTATAAGTATCTGTTTTTGTTACAGTATTTTTTATAACTCTAACACATCTTTCATCGTAAAAACACCTTGTTTTCCGATGATCCATTCGGCTGCAATTATCGCACCTAAAGCAAAACCACTTCGATTATGTGCAGTATGTTTAATTTCAATACTATCTACTTCGTTATTGTAATTTATAGTGTGAGTTCCAGGTATGTTATTAATGCGTTTTGCAGTGATTTTCAGGTTACTCTTTTTCGTTTCTGGAGCTAATGTCCAACCTTTTGCATTGGTGTTTTCAATAATTCCTTTTGCAAGTGTAATTGCGGTACCACTTGGAGCGTCTAATTTTTGTGTATGATGAGTTTCTTCTATATGTACGGTATATTGATTAAATTTACGCATCATTTTTGCCAATTGATTATTCAGTTCAAAAAAAATGTTTACACCTAAGCTAAAGTTTGATGCATAAATAAATGCTCCGTTTTTTTGTTTACAACGTGTTGTTATCTCATCATAATTATCCAACCATCCTGTGGTACCAGAAATAATGGGTATTTTTTGGTTTAAACAGGTAGTAATATTAGCAACTGCGGCAGTAGGAGTGCTAAAATCGATAGCTACGTCTGTATCTTCAAAATTAATGTTTTTGGTGTTTTTGTTAATTTTTAAAATAATTGTATGTCCTCTTTGTATGGCTATTTGTTCAATTATTTTTCCCATTTTTCCGTAACCTAATAGTGCAATTTTCATCTTAAAATTTATAATTTAGGGTCGCCCCAATGTTTAGGCTTTGGGTAAAATCGTTTTGACGAAAATCGGGAGTTAAGCTTAGATTTTTGTCGACATTAAAGTTCATTAAATGTGCATCTACATTTGCATCTACAATATTTAAAATGTAAAAAACTGCGGTTACAATTATTGACATTTCTTTGTTTTCGCTATGAAATTTTTGAGCACGAATAAGCGATTCATTTGACAATAGTTCAGCTCCTGTAACCTGGTTTATAAACTCATCGTCTTGATAACCTGCTAAACGTCTTTTATACGCATTTCTAAATCGTTTATACTCTTTGTTATTTTGGCTGTAAAAGTAAATTCCCGAACCCATACCTGCGTAAACAATTGGTATTTTCCAATATTTTTTATTATAAGCTTGCCCTAAGCCAGGTACTATTGCGGAATAAAACGCGGCTTTTGCAGGTGATAAAACGGTAAATTTAGTATTTTCTTCAAAAGCGATAGAATCTTTTTTAGTAATTTTTAATTCTTCTTTTTGTTGCGCCATCACAGTACAAAAAAAAACACAAAATAATATGGTTGCTATTTTATTTTGCACTGTTTATTAATTTTTTAATCCGATTAAAATCTTCTTCCGATGAAAAAGGGATGGTAATATTTCCGCTACCAGAATTTCCTGATTTAATAGCTATTTTTGCTCCAAAAAAGTCAGCAAAATCTTTCATTCCTTTTTTTATGTATTTTGGAACAGAAGGTATTGGTTTTTTACTTGAAAAATCTTTGTTAATTTTATATTTTTTAACGAATTCTTCTGTAGCTCTAACGGATAATTTTTCGGATAATATGTGTTCGTAAATATCTAACTGAATGGGTAAATTTTCAATATTAATTAATGCTCTACCGTGTCCCATGCTAATAAAACCGTCTTTCATACCAGTTTGAATAATAGGGTCGAGTTTTAATAAACGTAAAAAATTTGAAATAGTTGATCGTTTTTTACCTACACGTTCGCTCATTTGCTCTTGTGTAAGGTTAATTTCGTCAATTAAACGTTGGTATGATAGCGCGACTTCAATAGGGTCTAAGTCTTGACGTTGAATATTTTCTACCAATGCCATTTCTAAAGATTCTTGATCGTTAGCTAAACGAACATAAGCAGGTATACTTTTTAAGCCTACTAATTTTGAGGCTCTAAAACGGCGTTCACCAGAAATTAGTTGAAATTTATTGAGTCCTACTTTACGAACCGTAATGGGTTGTATTATTCCTAATTCTCGAATGGAAGTCGATAATTCTCTTAAACTTTCTTCATTAAAAGAAGTACGAGGTTGAAATGGGTTTACTTCAATTGCTTTAACATCGAGTTCAATAATATTACCCACAACTTGATCTGCATTTTTGTCTGATACAGATGTAATATCATTTTTAGGGTCTTTAAAAAGTGCGCTAACGCCACGTCCTAATGCTTGTCTTTTAGTTGCTTTTGCCATTAGCTGTTTTTCTTAATAATTTCTTCTGCTAAATTTAAATAGTTTAATGCTCCTTTGCTTGAGGCATCATAGTCAATAATACTTTCTCCAAAACTTGGTGCTTCACTTAAACGTACATTACGTTGTATTATCGTTTTAAAAACCATGTCGTTAAAGTGTTTTTGTACTTCTTCAACTACTTGGTTTGATAATCGTAAGCGAGAATCGTACATGGTTAGTAGTAAGCCTTCAATATCTAAATCAGGGTTGTGTATTTTTTGAATGCTTTTTATGGTATTTAACAGCTTTCCTAAACCTTCTAATGCAAAATATTCGCATTGTATGGGAATAATTACGGAATCTGCTGCGGTTAATGCGTTTAGGGTTAGTAGTCCTAAAGATGGTGCGCAATCTATCAGAATATAATCATAATCATCAACAATGCTTACTAATGCTTTTTTTAGCATGTATTCTCTATCTTCTTTATCGACTAATTCAATTTCGATAGCCACTAAATCAATATGCGATGGCATTACCGATACGTTTGGCGAATTGGAAATTACAATAGCTTCCTTTGCAGTTGCTGTATGTTCAATTACATGGTATGTCCCTACAGTTAATCCTTCTACGTCTAAACCTAAACCAGAGGTTGCGTTAGCTTGCGGATCAGCATCTATTAATAATATTTTTTTATCTAAAACTCCTAAAGATGCTGCTAAGTTTACCGAAGTAGTCGTTTTACCAACTCCTCCTTTTTGATTTGCAATTGCGATGATTTTACCCATTAATTTTTTATGTTTTTTAATAGAATTGTAAAAATACAATTATTTATTTATATGCCAAGTAAGAAATTGTTAACTATTGGTTAAACTTATAAATTTAATTATATGGTTGTTTATAATAAGGGTATATTTACCTTTAAACAATTTAATTAAAAATGAAAAACTTTACTAGTAAATTAAAAATTATTTGCTTTTTTATTGTTGCAATAAGTTCAAACGTAAATAGCCAAACTATAAAAGGTTATGTTTTTAAAAAAGAGACAAATAAACCAATAGAACTTGCTTCCGTTTACTTTAACAATACTACTTTAGGTGTTGTAACCAATAAAAAAGGATATTT
>CAZWNY010000004.1:11217-55364 GCA_964635575.1 uncultured Kordia sp.
GAAAAACCAAATATAAAAACAGCGTTGATAATCAGTTTTTTAGGATGTAAAAGTTTAATAATAAACAAATTTAACAACAATAAAACAACTATTTTTTATATGGTTGATGCTTCAGAAAAATTAGACGAAGTAGTTATTACAGATAAAGATCCACTTACAAGAAAACAAAAACTAATGATGTTTAGGCGTATGTTTTTAGGAAAAATAGTTAATGAAAATATTAAAATTAAAAATGAAAAAGACTTAGTTTTACGATATAGTAGTAGTAGAAAAACACTAACAGTAAAGTCTAAAAAAACACTTATTATTTATAATAAATACTTAGGATATAAATTAGAATACTCGCTTGTTAAATTTACTTTCGAGCAAAGAAAACGTAGAGTTTTGTTTTTTGGAACTACAAAGTTTACAGCGTTATCTAATCGCAAAAAATACTTAAAACGTAGAAAAGAGACATACTCAGGTTCAATATTACATTTTATGCGATCAATTTATACCAATACATTAAAAGATAATAAATTTGGATTAACTAAAAAAGGATGGTTAGTAAGTACTAAAGATTATATGGATACCAAATTAAAAGAAGAAATAATACATGTAAAAACAAATACTGACACTATACCAATAGTATATTATGCTCAAAAAAAGCTAAAGTTGTCAAAAATGATTGTTGAAGGAAAAGAATTTAGAATAGATCAATTAGGAAATTATATTTCTAATTTACAAGTGTTATTTAGCGGTAATATGGGTACTCAAAAAGTGTTTAATATGTTGCCGTTAAATTATACGCCTTAAAGCTATGTATTATGGTAAGGTTTAATAATGTTCAAAAAAAAACGTATATCCTTTTCAATAAAAAAAGCAACCTTAATTATTAAGGTTGCTTTTTTTTTATTGAATTAAATATAAAAGTGTTTATTTTTTTTCGGGCATTAAAATACCAACAACTGCTCCGTTGTTAAAGTACTTTTTAGCTGTATTTTGTATTTGTTTTGCAGTTATATTATTTACCGCATCTTCATAATTTAAAACTCCGTTAATATCTTTCTTATTAAAATCGGCTTTTGCAATTTTAGATAACCAGAAACTATTTTTCTTTATTTGTTCTTTTCTGTTTAATAAAAAAGCTTCTTTTGCTTTATTTACATCTTTTTCAGAAGGTCCTTTTTCTATTAAATTAGCTACTTCTTTCATTGCTATTGTTTTTAGCATTTCGGAGTTTTCTGGAGCACAACTAAATGAAACGTTTAAAGTATGCATATCGTAAATACCGTCAGTCATACGAGCACTAACTCTTGGTGAGTATACTCCTGAAATTTCTTCTCTTAATTTTTCTACCATTTTAATAGATAAAATTTCGCCTATCGTTTTAATTGCTAATGCATCTTTATCATTGTAAGGAGCTTCACCTCTATAAATGATGTTTACCATACTTTTTGGGTCGTTCCCTTTATAGAAAGTTTTGGTATGGCTTCCTTTAATTGCTCTGAATCCTAAATCTTTAAAATTTTCTCTTTCTTTAGTTGATGGTAAACTTGCAATGTATAATTCTGCGTATTTTTTTAATTGACTTTCATCAAAATTTCCAACAAAGTAAAAATTAAAATCTCCTGCATTAGCAAAACGCTCTTGGTATATTTTGTACGCTAAATTATAGTTTGTTTTGTCATAATCTTCTGGAGTAGGAAAACCTGTAAATCGAGGACTTTTTCCGTATTGAAATTTATTAAATTCATTAGAAAAATAATAATTTGGGTTGGCTAATAAATTTCTTAAAAAACCTTTTTGTTTTGTAGCGTGTGATTGAAATGCTTCTTCATCTTTATTTACTGCTGTAAAGTTTAAATGAATAAGTTGAAATAGGGTTTCTAAGTCTTTTGGAGTAGATGAGCCTCTCATTCCTTCATTACTATTAGAAATTAGAGGGTTTACTTTAACTATTTTACCTGTTAAAAATTTATTTAAAGCATTTTTATCAAGTCCTGCAATACCACCTTCGGTTACGGCGTTAATTGCTAAATGTGAAGCTAAATAATCTTCAGTGCTAATTATTGAAGTTCCTCCATAACTTTGACATTTAAATAAAATCTGATCATTTCTAAAGTCTGTTTTTTTGTACGATACTTTAGCACCATTACTTAATGTTATGGTTTTTATATTTAACTTATCGTTGTTAGTTTCGTTTACAATACTTCCTGCTTTTGGTAATGTCGCAAATAATGATTCTTTTACGGCTTCATCTTGATAAGGTTTAATAGTTGTGCTTGTTTTTACTTCTTCTAAAAGGGCTAAAACTTCTTTTTCAGTAGTAGTTTTTTCTTTTCCTGTAAGTAAAACAAATCGGTTAGTGTCTTTAATATACGTTTTAATTAACGCATTAATTTCTTCTAATTGAATAGTTGGTAGTTGTTCTTTTACAAAATTATGAGACCATTCAATACTCTGAAAAGATTCTTCTTCTAAAAAATTAGATAAAAGTGGAGCTACCAATACTTTAGACTCCATTTTATCTTTGTTTAAAAACTGTTTTTCTAAACTTGCTAAAATTGCTGTTTTTGCACGTTCAAATTCTCCTTTTTGAAAACCAAAACGTTTTACACGTTCATTTTCTTCAACTAAAGCTCTTAATGCAGTAAGATGATCTGTTCCTGCAACCATTGCCATTGATTGGTATGCTTCTTTGTTTCTTGCGTACGTACCTCCATTAAACGAAAAACCGTAAATAAATGGTGGGTTTTTGCTGTTTCGTAATTCTCCTAAACGATTATTAATCATTGTTGAAAATAAATTTTGAATAATCGATTTTCTTGCGTCTTTTGTTGTTACTTCTGGTGTTGGAGTATTACTGTCATTAAAATACATTAACTGTACTTGGTTAAAACTAGCTTCTTTATCAGATTCTATCGAAACCAAAGTTTCATCATGATTTGTGATTAAAAATACTTCTCGTTTTCTTGGGTTTTCAACTTTTGGTTGTTTACCAAAGTGTTTTTTTATTTTTGCTTCTAATACAGCAACATCTATATCTCCTACGGCAATAACTGCCATTAAGTCGGGTCTATACCAATCTTTATAAAAACGTCTAAGAACATCTGGCTTAAAGTTTTCAATAATTTCTTTTTTTCCGATAGGTAATCGTTCTGAATATTTTGAATTGTATAATAGCTTCGGTAAATAATTTTTCATCATTCTTTCATTTGCACCTAATCTTGTTCTGTATTCTTCAAGTACAACGCCTCTTTCTTTGTTAATTTCTTCATCAGTTAACAAGGCATGAAATGCCCAGTCTGCTAATATTTGAAATCCTTTTTCTAATATTTCAGGATCATCACTTGGTATTGGTAAAATATAAACGGTTTCATCAAACCCTGTGTAAGCGTTTAAATGGGCACCAAATTTCACTCCAATTCCTTGTAAATAATCTACTAATTCATTTTTTTCAAAGTTTTTAGTTCCGTTAAAACACATGTGTTCCATAAAATGAGCTAATCCTTGTTGGTCATCATCTTCTAAAATAGATCCTGCATTTACAATTAAACGCAACTCTACTTTATTGGCAGGTTTACCGTTGTTTTGAATGTAATATTTTAATCCGTTACTTAATGTGCCTGTAACTACATTAGGGTTGTTCGGTATTAATTGTTCTGAAATATTTTGTATTATCGTTTCATTTTTATGTGTAGTAGCATCAGGAGATTTCGTAGTTTTACAGGCTATTAGACCTAATAAAATGACTACAGGGAATACTTTTTTATACATGTTTTATAGATTAATTGTTAGACTACAAATATACATTTTTATTTTTAAGTACAAAAAGTGTGTTTTACGGTAGCCTTAATGTTATTTTTTAAACTCTTTAACTGAATTGCTTTTATAAGCGTTAACAAATAACTTTAATTTTCGATTAGTGAAGGTCTTTCTTTAATTAACCTCCGTTAAAAAAAATATTTCAAAAAAATCGGATTACCCCTTATAAACACTTATACCAATACAACATATAAAGTATTCCAATTTATTTTGGACTATTTTATATGTCACAAAGATATTATTCCGCAGCTTTTAGTATTTCAGCAACTGCATTTTGATATGCTTTTGGATTTCTTGCTTTTTTAATTTTTTTAAATACTTTTTGAGAGTCTGTAAACGATTTCGAAAAATATTCCCAAAACCCAAGCATTTTCATTCGTATAGGTGTTGGTCCAGACAAAATCGCATCATATTCATTATAAATAGTATTATGAAATTCGCTAAAAACTTGAAATTTATTTTTAGGGTATTCAAACGTATTATTCTTAATCATATTTGGCAAAAAAGGGTCTGCTATTAATCCTCTACCAATCATCCAATGGTTAATGCTTGGAAAACGCGCTTTCATTTCCTGAAAACCTGCAACTGTTGTGATGTCACCATTGTAATATATTTTATGTTTTGTGTTTTCTAACACGTTCTCAAAAGCATCTAAATGCACACCGCCTTTGTATAATTGTTTACCTATACGAGCATGAATTGCAATGTTTTTTATCGGGTATTTATCAAGTATTGGTAATGTTTCTAATATTTCTTCGGGGTTATCATAACCTAATCTCATTTTCATAGAAACTACAACGTTACTTTCTTGATGTACTCGATGTAAAATTTCATCTATTTTATCAGATTCTTTTATTAAACCTGAACCCATGCCACGTTTTGTAACCATCGGATATGGACAGCCTAAATTCCAATTTAACTCTTGGTAACCTAAAGATTGAATGTAGTTTACTACAAATAAAAACTCGTCCACATTATTGGTCATTACTTGTGGTATTAATTCGGATACGTTATTGTTTTCGGGCAACAAATCGCGTTGGTATGAATTTTTAATAATCATTTTTCCGTTTAAACGGATATATGGTGCATAAAATGTATCAATTCCTCCAAAGTAATGATGAAATGCATTTCGAAATCGAAAATCAGTAAACCCTTGTAATGGTGATGATAGTAAAATGTCTTTCATAGTTTTCTATATTGATTTTTTGGTGCACCAATTGGATTATTAAATATTTTACGCTGCGTTTTAAACACTACGAGGTGTCTTTTTTTTGTCCAAAAAACTAATCTAATTCAATTTTTTTTTTTAGAATTGGTGTAGAATAAAACAGGCGTTATTGAGTACATAGAAGTAGCTGGTTCTTTTTATTCAAATTAAAAGAATGTTTTGTTTGTATCTACAATTTGTTAAAAAAACTTAAATTAATTTTAGTAACCATAAACAATTATTTTACAATTTCTACAGGTTTATTGGTGTTATTTATTTTAACAATTGTAAATGGTTGGGTAATTATCATGGTTACTATTTCATTCGGTTTAGGATGAGTTTCTTTTATTTTTACCGTTATTTCATTTTCATTTTCGACTACCGATGTTACTTTTACGCTGTAACCACCTGTATTTTTTTCGCCCATAAAAATAGCAACAATAGTTGCGGTATTAAAATCTACTTTTGGTAATGCATATTTGGGTTTTTTAGAAGTATTAATTTTTTTGTATATTTTTTGTAATGCTTTAGGTTCTTTAATTACCCATATTTGTGGATTAGTAAAACCGTTTACTTGTGCTTCAATTAAGGTTTCAAACATTTTAGTAGTTTTTTTGCTTTTTGCTGCAACTATTACTTGTTTTTTAGCTACTTGTTGTTTACTTGTTGTTGTTTGTGTGCTGGTATTTTTTTTTGTTCCTCCACAACTTATTAAAGTCAATAGAAATAAGGCTATTATTGTTTTCATAAATTTTGTATTGCGTTTTTATATAAGGTTTCGTATTGAGGTACAATGGTTTTTAAATCGAATTGTTTTGCGGTTTGTTTTGCGTTTGTTTTAAATTGTGCTAATCTTTTTTCATCTTCTAAAATATAGATTGCTTTTTTGGCCATACCATCTACATCGCCTACGTTTTTTAAATACCCTGAAACACCATTTATGTTTACTTCTGGTATTCCTCCTGTATTACTTGAAATTACTGCTACTGATGATGCCATTGCTTCTAAAGCTGCTAATCCAAAACTTTCTGTTTCCGAAGGTAATAAAAATAAATCGGATAGGCATAAAATATTATCTACTTCATTGCTTCTTCCTAAAAACAACACTTTATTGGAAATACCCAATTTTTCTGCTAGTATTTCTGCGTTTTCTTTTTCCGGACCATCGCCAACCATCATTAATTTTGCTGGTATTTTTTGTTGAATTTTATTAAAAATATGTAGCACATCATTTATCCGTTTTACAGGTCTGAAGTTACTAACATGAGTAATTATTTTTTCGTTAGTATTTGCTAAAACATGACGCTGACAAACATTTAACGCTGCTTGATCATATTTTTTAATGTCGATAAAATTGGTTACTACTTGTATATCTTTTTTAATATCAAATAACCGTAGCGTATCGTCTTTTAAACTTTGAGAAACTGAGGTAACTACATCAGAATGATTGATACTAAATTCGACTGCTGGTTTGTAAAATGGATGGCTTCCTACCAAAGTAATATCGGTGCCGTGAAGCGTGGTTATTACAGGGATTTTCAAGCCTTGATCGTGCAACATTTTTTTTGCCATATATGCAGCATAAGCGTGCGGAATGGCATAATGCACATGTAAAACATCAATTTTATACAGTTTTACCATATCAACTAATTTACTAGACAATGCCAACTCATATGGTTGATAATGAAATAACGGATATTCAGGTACATTTACTTCATGGTAATGTACGTTGTGTACTAACAAATCCAACCGAACAGGCTGATTATATGCTATAAAATGAATTTCATGTCCTTTTTTCGACATTGCTATTCCTAACTCAGTAGCTACAACTCCGCTTCCTCCAAAAGTTGGATAACAAACAACTCCTATAATCATATTTTTTGTATTAAAATATTAAGTATTTTTAGCATGTTTTTTTTGTTTTAATTTTCGAATAAAACAAACTCTTAATTTATTGCTTGATAAATTATGCTTTGAATGTTAGAACGAATATTTTCTTTAATTATTTTTCGATTTCCCGCATCAGGATAAGTTCTATTAGACAAAAACACATATAGTAATTCATTTTCTGGATCTACCCATGTAAATGTACCCGTAAAACCTGAATGTCCAAAACTAGTCATGGGTACGCAACCGCAAGTTGGCCCTTTGTTTCCTAGTTGTGGTTTATCAAAACCAACACCTCTTCTAACTTTTTCATCACAATAATAACATTGATTAAATTTGTTTATAGTAGATGGTTTCAGATATTCCTTACCGCCATAATTTCCTGTTTGCAAATACATTTGCATTAATTTAGCAACATCGGTAGCAGTACTAAAAATTCCTGCATGACCACCAACTCCATCTTGCATTGCTGCACCCATATCATGCACATAACCTCGTATTTTTTGATGTCGAAAGTACGTATCGTTTTCCGTTGGAGCAATTTGATGTAAAGGAAATTTTTTCCAAGGGTTATAGGTTGTATTTGATAATCCCATTGGTTGATAAAAATGGTTTTGCACCAACTCATCTAAACCTATTCCATAGTAATTTTCTAAATATTTTTTTAATAAATAATACGGTAAATCACTATATTTATATTTGGTGCTTTTACGTAAATCACTTTCTTTAATAATGCTAAAAATAGAGTCGGTAAATACTTTATTCATATACATATTTGGAGCAACTTTATGCGGATATTGTATCGATTTACGTTTGCGATAATAATGCGCTAATGATTTTTTTGTAACACTATCTAAGGTGCGTTTATAGAACGGAACCCACGGCCAAAAACGAGCATAATGTGATAACATTCGCTTTAACGTAATATTTTTTTTGTTTGATGTGGCTAATTCAGGTATTAATTCGCTCAATTTGGAATCTAAACTTAATTTACCTTTACCTTCTAACTCCATTAATAATGGTAATGTGGCTAGTATTTTAGTTAAAGAAGCTACGTCATATAGAGTAGAATCGGTTATTTTTAGTTTTTTAGCATAGGTTTGGTATCCGTAATTTTTATGATAGATGATTTTCCCATTTTTAGCCACCAATAATTGTACTCCTGGCGTCATTTTTTGAGAAATGGCATGATTTACAACAGAGTCTATTTTTTTTAATTTAGATAATTTCATACCTAAATTTTCAGGATAATCATAGCTTAAACGATTAATTTTTAATAACTGAATTGATGTGTTTACTTTAAAGTTTTCATTTGCGGTAACAGGTAGTTTTCCGTTGACTCCAATTGCTCCAAATAGTGCTTCTGCCGATTTTTGTTGCGCAATTTTACTGTTTTGGTAAGAAACTACAATACTTTCAAAGTTTGTAGTTGTTTTTAGCTTTAATAAACTGTACGGGCTTGCAAAAACATTAAAAACAACACGGTTTGTACGTGCAATTTCATAGAGCCAAGTTACCTCTTTATCGGTCATTTTATATGATTTCCAAGGCGTTTTGTTCGACTTATGAAAACCAATAATTACTAAATTAAATTTATTTAGTTTAGTAATTAATTCCCCTAAATGATTGGCTTTTACAACCGTTACTTTTGCGTATTTTTTTAATCTATTTATATACGCATCATTATCCGATTCACCCATTTTTACATATGCAATATTGGTAGTTTCTAAGTTTTTAATAGGTAATAAATCATCTTTATTTTTTACAACTGTAATTGCGTTTTCGATCAATTTACTATATAAAATATCATTATAACGAGTTTGTAAATCTTTATGTATATTATATAAGTTTACAGGAGAATAATGATGTAAACCTATTTTATATTTTGCCATTAAAATTTTTTTTACCGAATGTGATAAGCGTTTTTCGGTTATTTTATTTTGTTGATACGCATTTTTAATTTTTACGATTGCTTTTGGTATATTTTTAGAAATTAATAAGATGTCGTTACCTGCTAAAAATGCTGCTAAATCTACTTCTCCTGATTCTTTGTAGTTAGACGCGCCTTTCATATTTAAGGCATCTGTAAAAATAAGCCCTTTATAGGCTAATTTTTCTTTTAGTAACTCGGTTACTATTTTTTTAGATAACGATGCTGGTTTTCCTAATTTTGTTCCTAAACTGGGGATATCTAAATGTGCAATCATAATACTGGCAACACCATTATTTATCAGTTTTTTAAACGGATATAATTCTACGCTATCAATACGTGCTGCAGAAAAATTAATAGTTGGTAACGTTTTATGAGAATCTTGAGCGGTATCTCCATGACCAGGAAAATGCTTTGCAGAACCTAAAACACCTACGCTTTCCATTCCTTTAAAAAATGCAATACCTTTTTCAGCTACATTATATTTATCTTCTCCAAAAGAGCGATTACCAATAATTGGATTTTTTGGATTGGTATTAATATCAATATCTGGTGCAAAATTCATGTGTACGCCTACACGTTTGCAATGTTTGCCTATTTGTTTGCCAACTTCTTTAATTAATGCATTGTTTTTGATGGCTCCAAGTGTCATATTCCAAGGGAAAGCGTAGGTGGAATCTAATCGCATACTTAAACCCCATTCAGCATCTTGAGTAATTAGCAATTTTATTTTAGATAATGCTTGATACTCATTTGTTAGTTTTGCTTGTCTATAAGGTCCGCCTTTTGAAAACATAACGCCTCCAATATGATTTTCTTTTATTAACTTTTTTATTTTATCGGTGTGAAGTTTTTCTTTACCACTCCAAACGTCTGCAATAAATAGTTGCCCAATTTTTTCGTTTAACGTCATATTATTATAGATATCATCTACCCAATGTTGTTGTGCTAAACTATCTTGTGTTTGTAACGGATGTTTTTTTTGAGAAAAAATAAACTGACTACTTATCAGTAAAAAAAGTGTTATATATTGGTTCATAAAAGTGTTTTCTTGTAGTAGTATTAAAAACTATACCAAATTGACTCTTTAAAAGGGTTGTTTTTAAAACAAAAGTAATTACGATTTGTAAAATTAGCTGATCGATTGCATTTCTACTAATTTTCGGTACATTCCGTTTTTAGTAATTAATGTTTTATGATCACCTTGTTCTACTATTTTTCCTTTTCGCATAACAATAATTAAATCGGCGTTTTGTATGGTTGATAAACGGTGAGCAATAACAATAGAGGTTCTATTTTTCATCATATTTTCTAAAGCAACTTGTACTAATTTTTCCGATTCGGTATCTAATGCAGAAGTGGCTTCATCTAAAATCATAATTGGAGGGTTTTTTAATACTGCTCTTGCAATAGACAAACGTTGTTTTTGACCACCAGATAATTTTCCTCCTGCATCACCAATATTGGTATTAATTCCGTTTGGCAACTCATTAACAAACTCCCAAGCATTAGCAATTTTTAAAGCTTCTACAATCTGTAAGTCGGTAGCGTTTTCAGTACCTACTTTAATATTGTTTTTTATAGTGTCGTTAAATAAAATAGAATCTTGTGTTACTAAACCTAATAATGAACGTAATGATTTTTTGGTTACATTTTTAATATTTTGCCCATCTACAAAAATTCCTCCTTTATTTACATCGTAAAAACGAGTTAATAGATTGGCTATTGTAGATTTTCCGCTACCAGATTGCCCAACTAAGGCAACCGTTTTTCCTTTAGGTACAGTTATCGAGAAGTCTTTTAGTACATAATCATCTTCGTATTTAAAGGAGATATTTTTGATTTCAATACTTTTGTTAAATCCATTTAAATTTTTCGAATTTGGTAAATCTGGGATGTTACTATCTTGATCCATAATTTCAAAAACACGTTCTGCGGCAGCCATTCCGTTTTTAACACGATAAGAAGCTTTACTAATAGCTTTTGCTGGTGTAAGAATGTTATAGGCTAAAGCCATATATGCTAAAAATGAAGATCCTTCAATACTTTTTTCAACCAATACTAAATTCCCTCCATACCAAAGTAATACGGCAATAGTAATAATGCCTAAAGTTTCACTTAATGGTCCTGCTAAATTGTTTTTATTTCCTATTTTATTAGATAAATTTAATAGTCGGTTTACAGAACTTCCAAACTTTTTTAAAAAATTAGGTTCAGCATTATAACTTTTAATTACTTTTAATCCAGATAGCGTTTCTTCTACAATAGAAATTAAATGTCCTCCTTCTTGTTGGGCTTGTAAGGATTGTGCTTTTAAACTTTTCCCTATCCTGGAAATGATAAATCCGGCAATGGGTAAGAAAATAAATACAAAAAGGGTTAATTTAGTATTCATGACTAACATTGCACTTATTGCAAAAAGTATCGTTAAAGGTTCTCTAACAATCAACTCTAACAGGATAAAGAATGAGTTTTGCATTTCACCAATATCACCTAGCATACGTGCCATTACATCTCCTTTTTTCTTTTGAGAATAAAATGAAATAGGTAAATTGATTATTTTTTTATACAAAACTTTTCTTAAATCAGTTAGCACACCATTTCTTAAGTACATCATGTTTTGAGATGCTAAATAGCCAAACAAATTTTTAAGCATAAATGTTGAAATCACTAATGATACAGCGATTAATAAAGCCATTTGTGGGTTTCCATTTTCTAAAAATTTTGACAAATTGTAATATAGCATATCCGTTGCATAATCTATCAAATCAAATATACCTCCATTCCAAATAGGGGTTTCCTTAATAACCTTTGTTTCATCAAATAAAACGGTCATCATGGGTATTATTGAAATCATAGATAGAGTGCTAAAAAGAGCATTTAAAACGTTAAAAATAACATTTAAAACTACATTTTTTTTGTACAGTTTAATAAACGGTAATAATCTATTTATTATTTTTTTCATATTTATCTTTCGCGTAAACGGAACTTTTTTTAATCGTAGTACGATAGCCCCAAGTTACTTGTTTTTAATGCCTATTTTACATTTAGCTGTTTTAAAATAGCATTTATTTTTATATCTAATTTTGTATTGACAACCTCCAAATTATCTAAACTATTTAATTCTTCATTTACACTAATGTAAAATTTAATTTTTGGTTCAGTACCACTTGGTCTGCAAGCTATTTTTGTACCGTCTTCTGTATAATAAATAAGTACGTTCGATTTTGGTATGTTTAGTATTGTTTCGGTATTGTTTTGCAGATTTTTAGCTACTGAGCTTTGGTAATCTTCTAATAAAACTACTTTGGAGTTGTTAATTTTAGTTAGTGGGTTTTCTCTAAAATCAATCATCATTTGTTTAATTTCAGCGGCACCACTAATTCCTTTTTTTATTAAAGAAACTAAATGCTCTTTGTAAAAACCGTGAGTTAAAAACAGTTGTATTAATTCTTGATAAAAAGAGCTTCCATTACTTTTAGCTTGACTTGCAATTTCACAAGCTAAAAGTGCAGCAGTTACGGCATCTTTATCTCGTACAAAATCGCCAACCATAAATCCAAAACTTTCTTCTCCACCACCAATAAAATGCTGTTCGGGGTAATCTTTAATCATTTTAGCAATCCATTTAAAACCTGTTAATCCAATTTTACATTCTATTTTATAATGCGCAGCTAAATCAATCATCATTGGGGTCGAAACTATGGTAGACCCTATAAAATCGGTGTTTTTTAGGTTTCCACTTTTTTGATGTTTTTGTATTAAAAAATTAGTCATTACTACCATGGCTTGGTTACCGTTTAGTAAAACTAATTTATTGTTGATATTGCGTACTGCAACACCAATTCTATCAGAGTCTGGATCGGTACCTATAACAATATCAGCATTTATTTTATCGGCTAATTCCATTGCCATTTTTAAAGCTTCGGGTTCTTCTGGGTTTGGCGATTTTATTGTTGGAAAATTTCCGTCTGGAACTGATTGCTCGGCTACTAAATGCACATTATTGTAACCTGCTCTTTTTAAAGTTTCGGGTAAAATAGTTATTGCTGTACCGTGTAATGATGTAAAAACGATAGTTAAATTGTTTCTGTCAGTTCCTTTAAAGCTTCCGTTTTGTATGGCTGCTTTTATAAATGCTTCATCTACATCTTTATCTATATATTCAATTAAATTTGAGTTGGTTTTAAATTTAATGTTTTCGTAAGCGGTATTATTAATGGCTTCAATTATTTCGTTGTCTTGTGGCGGTACAATTTGTCCACCATCATTCCAATACACTTTATAGCCGTTATATTCTGGTGGATTGTGTGAAGCGGTTAGTACAATACCGCAATCGCAACCTAAATGTTTTACAGCAAAAGACAGCTCAGGAGTTGGGCGTAACTCTGAAAACAAATATACTTTTATGTTATTTGCCGAAAAAACATCGGCTACTACTTTTGCAAGTGTATCGCTATTGTGTCGACAATCATAGGCTATTGCTACTTTTAATTTTTTATTTGGGTGTTGTTGCTGTAAATAAGTTGCTAAACCTTGTGTGTTTTTCCCTAATGTATATTTATTAATTCGATTGGTTCCAACACCTACAACTCCACGCATTCCTCCTGTTCCGAAAGTTAAATTTTTGTAAAAACTTTCTTTTAATTCATCAGGGTTATTCGCTATTAATTCTTTTATTTGATGTTGTGTTTCTTCATCAAAACAAGGAGTTAGCCAATTGTTTATTGCGTTAAGAATTTCAGGTTCAATATAAATCATTTTTTTTTGATTATTATTTTGATTCTACGAGTTTATAAATTTTGTAATTATATTTCAGTTTCTACTTTGTAACGTTTTTGATTTTTACTGTTTCTTAGTACTAATTCGCCTAAAAAACCTGCAATAAATAATTGTGATCCTATAATCATACTAACTAAAGAGATGTAAAATTGTGGTCGTTGAGTAATTAAGCGTCCTGTTGGATTTATAAATAATTTGTTAATGCCTAAATAAAAGGCGAATAGAAATCCTATAAAAAATAAAATACTACCGAGTGCTCCAAATAAATGCATTGGTCGTTTCCCAAATTTTGATAGGAATGAAATGGTTAATAAGTCTAAAAATCCATTTATAAATCGTTCCATACCAAATTTTGTTTTTCCATATTTACGTGCTTGATGTTGCACTATTTTTTCATCTATTTTTTTAAATCCTGCGTTTTTTACTAAAACGGGAATGTATCGATGCATTTCACCATATACATCAATATTTTTTACGACTTCGTTTTTGTATGCTTTTAATCCGCAGTTAAAATCGTGCAGTTGTAATCCAGATGTTTTTTGCGCACACCAATTAAATAATTTTGAAGGGATGTTTTTGGTAATTACGGAATCATATCGTTTCTTTTTCCAACCAGAAATTAAATCGAAACCTTTGTTTTGTATTAGCCTAAAGAGTTCGGGTATTTCGTTTGGATTGTCTTGCAAGTCGGCATCCATAGTAATTACTACGTTTCCTTTTGCTTTTAAAAATCCAATATGTAATGCTTGTGATTTTCCGTAGTTTTTAAAAAACTTTATTCCTCTTATATTGTTATTTTTTAATTTTAATTGATTAATAACGCTCCATGAAGCATCGGTTGATCCGTCATCAATAAAAATAATTTCATAAGAAAAACCATTAGCTTGCATAACTTCTGCAATCCAATGGTGTAATTCGGTTAACGATTCGTCTTCATTAAGAAGTGGAATAATTACGGATATATCCATATGTTTTAATTTCGTATAGTTAATTTATCGATTCGTCTTCTTTTTTTAAGATTAATCCGCTAATTAAAGAAAATATAAATCCGAAAAATAAATTACCAACGAGTGCTGATGCAAATGTTATCCAAGGTGAATTTAATTTTTCGCCTATATTTTGCATTAATTCTATCTGTGCATCTGACGTGTCAGGATTATTTTCTAGCATTTTTTCTAATTGTAATGCTTCTATTCTTGAAAGATATTCTGGGTCTATGTAATATAAGAATACAACTTGGTAAATAGAAGCTAATACGCCACCAACTAAAGCAATTGCGATTCCTACTTTTAACGCTTCTCCTAAGGATAAAAGTCCGCCATTAGATTCTTTAGTTTTTTTAATTCCTAAATAAATTATTGCAATTATTGCAAATATACCAATAGTTCCTCCAATCCATCCGTAAGTAACATCGAAGCCAGAAACGTAATTTAATATTGATATGGAAATAGTAATAAAGCCTAGTGTTAAACCATAGTTTAACATAATATTTTTTGTTGAAATTTTATTATTTTCCATTTGAAATTATTATTAGGTTTGTTTAAATTTACACAAATATAGTTAATTGTTATAGAATTAAAGTGAAAATAAATTTAAAATAAGTTTTTGTAATCAATTAAAAGTTAATATATTTGCACCTTTAAAAACAAGGCGGCTATAATTTTAGTTATAGCAGTGCATTGAATTGTTAGTTACCAGGTTTTGTTTTTAATAAATAATCAAATATAAAAATTTAAGAATTACAAAATATAAAAGTAATGAGAAAAGGTATACATCCAGAAGATTACAGAATGGTAGCGTTTAAAGACATGTCTAATGACGATGTTTTTTTAACAAAATCTACTGTAAATACAAAAGAAACATTAGAGGTTGAAGGTGTTGAATATCCGTTATTTAAAATGGAGATTTCGAGAACTTCTCATCCGTTTTACACTGGTAAATCTAAATTAATAGATACAGCTGGTCGTATAGACAAGTTTAAAACTAAATACGCGAAATTTAAAAAATAATTTTAAGTATTAAAAATTAAATTAAAAAACTCTCGTTAATTCGAGAGTTTTTTGTTTATAGATTTTTATTTAACTATAAAAGATCGCTTCGCTGTACGATAAAAGAGATAAAAATTGATTGTAATTACCTTAATTCCTTTTTGTAAAACAACCATTTTAGGCACAGATTTATTCCAAAAAATATTTTTAAAACCCTTTCACTTCTTCTTTTGCTTTTTCAAATTCGGTAATCATGTCGTTAATAATTTCTGCTACAGGTTTTACTTTGTGTATTAAACCTGCTATTTGTCCTATTTCCAATTCGCCTTCAATTAAATCGCCTTCAAACATCCCTTTTTTTGCTCTTGCTCTTCCTAATAATTTTTTTAATTCTTCGGGTGTTGGTGCAGTTGTATATAAGGTTTTTAAATCGTTATAAAATTTATTTTTTAACAATCGTACCGGTGCTAATTCTTTTAATGTTAGTTGTGTATCGCCTTCTTTTGCCTTTACAACTTCATCTTTAAAATTTTGATGTGCGGATGATTCTACCGAAGCAACAAACCTACTTCCTACTTGTACTCCATCTGCTCCTAAAACCATAGTGGCCAACATTGCTCTGCCTGTTGCAATACCTCCAGCAGCTAATAGCGGAATATTTATTTTTTCTTTTACCATAGGTATTAATGTAAGTGTTGTCGTTTCATCTCTACCGTTATGTCCGCCTGCTTCAAAACCTTCTGCTACTATAGCATTTACTCCTGCATTTTGTGCTTTTAGTGCAAATTTTACACTACTAACCACGTGTATAACGATTATTCCTTGTTTTTGTAGCCAGCTTGTCCATGTTTTAGGGTTTCCTGCGGAAGTAAATACAATTTTAACGCCTTCATCTACAATTATTTGCATTATTTCTTCAACATTTGGATATAACATCGGCACATTTACACCAAAAGGCTTATTGGTTGCTTGTTTGCATTTTTGTATGTGATTACGCAATACATCAGGATACATTGATCCTGCTCCAATTAAACCTAAACCGCCTGAATTACTTACTGAAGATGCTAGTTTGTAACCTGAATTCCATATCATTCCTCCTTGAATAATTGGATATTTTATTTGAAATAATTTACAAATTTTGTTCGTCATTATTATGTTTAAATTAATTTAATTGTTTTAAAAAAATGCGCTAATTTACGATGCGTGAAGTACTATTTTTTTATTGTTTAATAATTCTAACTACTTTAACTCCTGTTTTTACTGTAATTTTAGCTAAATATATTCCTGTTGCTAAGGTTGTAATATCAATTATTTGATTGCTTGATTGCACTTTAATTTGCATTATTTTTTTACCTAAAACATTATATAACTCAACTGTCGCTTGGTGTATACCTATTGGAAAACTTAATTGCAATGTAGTTTTTGCTGGGTTTGGATACAAAATTAATTCTAAAATTTCTGATTTTTGTACACTCAACGCATTTTGTAATGCCAATTCTAAATTCGGTATTCCATATCCTAAGGTATTGGTTGGTGTATTAAAAATAGAAGCTGATTCTTTTACAAATTTTACAATTTCAGCATTTGTAAGATTGGGTAACGCTTGCCATAAACAAGCAATACCACCTGTTAAAATAGGTGATGAAAAGGACGTTCCGTTGTACATTACTACAGTTCCTGCTGTATTAATTGCATACGCAGGCGCTCCTTGTGCTACTACATCTGGCTTTAAACGATTGTCTGATGTTGGTCCTTTTGAACTAAAACTTGCGTAATTTGCACTCGGATTTACTGCTCCAACGGTTAATACTGTTTCTACATCTGCGGGAAATGTTATTCTTCCGCCCCAAGAAGTATCGTTACCTGAATTTCCTGCGGAATTAATTATAATCATTCCTTTTGAAAAAGCAACTGCTGCGCCTCTTGATATAAATGCTGTTTCCCCGTCTAAGTCGGTTGTATAATTATAATTATCGGCTGAGTTATCAAACGTTTTATAGCCTAATGATGTATTAATAATATCTACACCTACTCTATCCGCTTCTTCTGCTGCGGCTACCCAATAACTTTCTTCTACAGGAGTTTCTGAAGAAGTATCTTCACTTATGTATAAATAGAAAGATGCATCAGGTGCTGTACCTACAAATTGACCATCTAAATATCCTGCAATATCTGATAATACTGCTGATCCGTGCCAATGCGATGTGTAAAAATTAGCGTTATCATTTACAAAATCATACCCTCCTAAAATTTGATTATTATCTCTTATGCGTTGAAACCCTGGATTGGTATCTACATTTGGAAATCCCGCATCTATAACGGCAATATGTATTCCTGTTCCTGTAAAATTTTGTTCATGTAACTTATCGCCTTTAAACATTTGTATTTGGTTTAAGGCATCTCCGTAATTAAATAGTGTAGCAATTTCTGTTTCTCCTTGAAATTTATTAATATAACTTGTGCCGTTTGTAATTTCGCTCGTTTTAGTGTTTAAACTGTTGTCTGAAAACTCAATATCAGCTACAAAAGGCAAACTACTTAATGCATTAATATCTGTTACTGAACCAATTACGTGTGCTGCATTTAACCATTTTGATTTGGTTTTATAGGTAATTCCTGTTGCGTTTTGAAGTGCTGTAATGTGATTAGGGTTTACAGGTACATCTGTAAAATCGATAGTTATACCTTGGTTTATACGCCTATCAATAGCTCTTGTGGTTAACATTAATGATGGGTTTGCTAAATAATTAGCCACATCCGCTTTGCTATTAAAATATACCCAAGCGTGTTCTTGAGAGAAACTAATATTCGTACTTATAAAAAACGCAAAAAACAGTATTTTTTGTATCATAATTAAATAGGTTATTCTTGCAATTTACGAAATTACTCCTGAACCTACCAATTCATCGGCTATATAAAAAGCAACAAATTGTCCTGCTGTAATTGCGCTTTGTGCTGCTGTAAAAGCTACATATAAACCCGTTTTTGTTTGATATACTGTTGCTTCTTGTAAGGGCTGACGGTAACGTATTCGTGCCATTACTTGTAATGTTTTTCCGTTTTTAAGCGCTAAATCTGGTCGAATCCAATGAGCTTCTTTATTCGTTACTTTTAATACGTTTCTAAACAATCCTGAATGATTCGCACCTTGACCTGTATAAATTACGTTTTTATGTACATCTGTATCTATTACAAATAAAGGTAACGGTGTGCCTCCAACTGCCAAACCTTTACGTTGTCCTTTGGTAAAATAATGTGCTCCTTGATGCTTTCCTACTATTTTTCCATCGGTAATTTGATAGGTTTTTTTTGTTGATAAATAAACTAGCTCTTTTTCTTTATTTGAAAAAACAGGTAAAGATTGGTTGTATTTTGGATGGTTTGCATCAATTTCGACAATTACCCCTTCTTTTGGTGCTAATTTTTGCTGTAAAAAATCTGGTAATCGTACTTTTCCTATAAAACATAATCCTTGAGAATCTTTTTTATCTGCGGTAATTAAATTTTGCTCTGCAGCTATTTTACGAACTTCGGGTTTTGTTAATTTTCCTATAGGAAATAATGCTTTTGATAATTGTTTTTGCGATAATTGACATAAAAAATACGATTGATCTTTGTTGCCGTCTGCTCCTGCTTTTAGTTGATAAATTTCTTTTTTATTAACTACCACAGTTCCTTTTTGACAATAATGACCTGTTGCTACATAATCGGCTCCTAAACTTAATGCTATTTTTAAAAATACATCAAATTTAATTTCTCGATTACACAATACATCAGGGTTTGGTGTGCGTCCCATTTTGTACTCTCTAAACATATAATCTACGATACGTTCTTTATATTCTGACGATAAATCTACGGTTTGAAAAGGGATTCCTAATTTTTCAGCAACTAACATTGCATCATTACTGTCGTCTAGCCATGGGCAATCGTTAGAAATAGTAACCGAATCATCATGCCAATTTTTCATGAACAATCCAATAACTTCATATCCTTGTTTTTGCAATAAATATGCAGCTACACTACTATCTACTCCTCCTGACAAACCTACTATTACTCTTTTTTTACTCATGATAATTGTATCTTCTAAATATGTAGATTGCAAATTTACTGATTTTTATGCATTTTTTTTAAAGACATCTTTAATTTATAAAATTAATCAGTAAAAATTTTAATTTTATTGTTTCATGGGGTTATTCGACTTTGTATAATCTTTTGTTTTTATTATTTTACCGTTAGTATAATATTTCCAAATTCCTCTTGGTTTTCCGTTGGTAAATTTCCCTTCTAATTCTATTGCACCTTCTTTATCGTTTTTTATAAAAACACCATTTTTACGTCCGTTAACAAACCCATAACGACTTACAATTTTACCGTTTGGTGCATACATAGTTGTTCTTCCGTTTTTTTTTCCGTTTTTGTATTCTTCTATTTTTAAAATTTTACCACCTGTATAAAATGATTTTAAATTGCCCTCTAACTTTCCTTTAATATAGTTTTCTTCAATAATAATTTCTTTTGTTTTACGGTCGTAAGTAACCCATTTTCCAATACGATTTTTGCCATTCATTTGCCCTTTTTCTAACAAAAATCCGTGTGTCGAGTAATATTTTACATCTGCTATTTCGTTTTCTAAAAATTGTTTTATACAAGATGGATGTTTTCCTTTTGGCGATTGGTGATAAAACTTAAATATACCTACTTCTTTTCCATTTTTAAACTGCCCTTGATAACGTACTTTTTTTGTGCCTTCATACATTTTTTTCCATTTACCATGTCGTTTATTATTACTGTCAAATTGGTTTAGCTCTTGTGCAGTTATTAACGACACCAAAAATAGCGCGATTATGGTTATTGTTTTTTTCATATAAATTTTTATTTTTTAAGATAACGCAATGTACATCATTTTAGTATCTCAAAAAAGTTGCCAAAAAAATAAATAATGACTATTTTACTGTATGATACAGAGCAAATACATACTCTTTAATTTTATATATATTATTATTACAATTACACTAATAAATTATTTATTTAAAACAATACAACTATAATAACAGTAAGACAGCCATTGGAATTTATTTTGATAATTTCAGTGGTTATTTTCTGAAAAATTTGAAAAATAATTAAAAAAATACTCCTCCCGAAAACGAAAATAACGTTTGTTTCAAAACTGAAGTTATTGCAATTTTATAGGTTTTGTAAAAAACATTAAGACCGTTATAATTTATTTTATAGTTAAATTACTACTATAACAACTGTTGTAAGCTTTTTTTTAATGTTGGAAATTGAAATATAAATCCGTGTTTCTGTATTTTTTTTGAAGATATTTTTTGACTTTCACACAACAGCACATGCATTTCTCCTAGCAACAAATTTAGTATAAACTTAGGCACATTAGGTAAAATTATTTTTCTTTTTATTTGTTTCGCTAAGGTTTTTGTGAAAACGGTATTAGTTACTACTTCTGGAGCTACGGCATTAACAACACCTTCTATTTTATGTTGTAAAACATAGGTGTATAGTTGCACTAAATCGTTAATATGAATCCAACTCATTTGCTGTTTTCCGTTACCTAAATTTGCTCCGAAACCAAGAGCGATTGGTTCTTTCATTTTTTGTAGCGCACCTCCTTTTTGTGTCAAAACTACTCCTGTTCGTAATTTTGAAACTTTCATATTTAAATTTTTAAATTTAGTTGCGGATTCTTCCCATTTTTGAACTACTTCAGATAAAAAACCTGTTCCAAAATTGGTACTTTCTTCGGTGTAGGTTTGGCTGTATGAATGTGCATAAATTCCTATTCCGCTTGCTGTTATAAAATGTTGTACTTGGTGTGTGTCTGTTTGTAATAAATTATACAAAATGGCTGCTCCTTCTACTCTACTGTTTATTATTTCTTTTTTATAAGATGTTGTCCATCGTTTACCAATATTTGCTCCTGCTAAATGAATTATTGCATCTACCTTGTTAATACATTTTGCATCAATTCTATTTTTTTTTGGATTCCATAAAAAACCTGTACAATTAGGTAAACTCTTTAATTTATTAGTTTGAGTAGTTAAAAAACATAACGTATGTTTTTTTTGTAGTAACTTTTTAACTATTTTTTTTCCTATTAAACCTGTTGCGCCTGTAATTAATATTTTCATTTTTTTTATTTTTTTGTTGCACGTAACATTTCTCTTTTTCCTGGTGGACCTGGTAAACGCTCTACCAAAAAACCAACTGTTTGCAACGCTCTTCGAACGGATCCTTTAGCTGAATAAGTAACTAAAACTCCTTTGCTTTTTAGACTATTATGCATTATTTTAAAAATGTTTTCTGTCCATAATTCAGGTTGATGTGATGCTCCAAAAGCATCAAAATAAATTAAATTAAAACAATTTTTATCGACAATGTTTTCAAACAATTGTTTTCTTTTAATAATTTTAAAATTAGAAGACAATTGATGATATTTTTCCCAAGAAGATTGATGTAGTTTTTTGAAAACTTCTGATTTAGTGTTTGCCTTCAGTTCAGTAACATAATTTAGTTTTTCTAATTCATTACTTGTAACTGGGTATGCTTCTACTCCAACATAGTCAACAGTTATATTTTTTTTTTGACTTTCTAAATAAGTAATAAAAGCGTTTAAACCTGTTCCTAAACCTATTTCTAAAATATAAACTTTTTTTGTAAATAAGTTTAAACCTGATTTAATAAATACGTGATATGCTTCTTGTATAGCTCCGTGTTTAGAGTGATATTGCTCGTTCCAGTCTGGTAAATATATAGTTGATGATCCGTCTGCGGTAAGTTTAATTTCACGTTTCATGTTTTACAGATTTATATGTTATATTTTATAGTTAAATTAGTGTTTTCATGTTAAAAATTGAAAAAGTTTTTAAACTAATCTAATTAAGTTTCTTATTTTTAAGATTTATACCTATTGATTATAACTTAATTATTTTTTAATTATTGTTATGTATTAAAAAATAAGCATAAAAAAACCGAAACTAAGTTTCGGTTTTTTTATGCTTATTTTTTAAAATTTTAATTGTTATGCACAATTACTTTTTTAGTAATTTCTACATTATTTTTAGTTGTAATTTTCACTAAATATGCACCTGTACTTAATGTATTTGTAGGAAATCTATATTCCGTATTAGCACCTAAGTTTATTTTATTATAAATTAATTTACCTGAAACATCAAACATTGTAAATGCTTTTACGTTGTGCGATTCTGGATTTTTAATGATTAAACTACTTGCTGTATTGTTTTGAAAAACTGTAAATGAATCTGATATTTCATTTTCTTCAATATCTAAAGTAGCATCTAATGCTTTAAAGGTAATTTCAAAACGATTATTATATGTACCTTGGTCTAAGGTAACTGAAAAAGTATCGTTAATAATATTCGTATAAGTATCTGTTACATTATCATATATAAATACTTCCATACTAGATGGTGTATCTTTTAAATTTCTTATTTGTATATCAAACACATTATTAGTTGTATTTTCTGCTACAATACCAAATGGCAAGCGTACATCAACATCATACATTAATGATTTAATTGATAACTCATGTCCGTCTGCTAAAATATAAGCATCTGAAGGTAATTTCATTACAAGAAGACCATCTGTACCTTGATTACTATAATTTAAGCTTGTACCACTTCTAAAAGCAATTACACTCTCTCTATAATAGGTATCATCAATATGTGTATAAATTCTAATTTCTGGTATTATTGTTGGATTGTTTACTATATTTTGGTAATCAAGACCGTTATGTGACATCGCAATAGTTTCATTGGTAGTACTTGAACTATTTGCTGTTACTTTATTAAAAATAGCTCCAGTACTAGCAAATGCATTGTCTTGCCCCATGTATAAACGCATAGAGTTATCAATAACTAATGAGTAACTTCCGCTAGTAGTTGCGGCATCTGTAACTAGTACAAAACCTTGCCCTATTGCGGCATATCGCCTATTATTTCCTGTATAGTTTCCTGATCCGGGTGTTGCTCCTCCTGTTATAGAACCTGTTCCTAAAAAAGAAGTAAAATTTGCTACGGTATAAGTTCCGTTATCATTTAAATCGGCCATGTTACCTGGTATATACTTTGCGTATCCACCTTGGTATGCAAGCATATAATGTGTAGCTACGCCTGCATCTTCCCAAAAATAAACTGCTCTTTCTAAAAATGTATTTCGATCAAATGCTAATGTACTTGGGTTAATAAATAGTGTTTTTAAGTCCATTGCTGACGGATATGGGTTGCCTATCATCATTTGTACTTGATTACCTGTTAAGCCATCATAATTTGTTTGTAATGTTCCTGAACCTGGAGTTGCCGTAATTGTTATTGTTCCTGTATTTGGTCGACCTCTAAAATCAATAACATCATTTGAAATGGGTGAACCTTTTTGAGTATATCCCGCTCCTGACTGAACAGTAGATGCATTATTTCCTATAAAACTCCAATTTCCGTAAGAGTTTGCATTCATTGCTTGCCAAATCCATCTACCAGCAAGGGTTGATGCAGTAGAGTTCCAAAGAGAAGGAACTACAACATATTGACCTGAATTGGTTTCATTAATAAAAGCTGTTGTTGGTTGGTGTAAATTTAATTCTGGGGAAAAAGGAGCATCGCCTTGTGTATTTCCTGTTCCTGCTCCTACGGGAGAACACCAATAGGTATATTCATGAATACCTCCTGTTTGATTCTGATATACAGATAGCTCTCCTTCATCTGAATTTTTTATGTTATTCTCTTGCAGTAATTGCGCTCCATCTCTTAAATAAATATGAGAACCTGTTGTTATATCATCTGCTCCGTTTTCAAGCTGAAGCCCATTTCTTACAAAAAGAACTTCGCCTTCGACATACACGTAACTTCCGTTTCCTACATACAAGTCTATTTGCGCATTTACCGTTGGGATAATACTTAAAAAACCGATTAAACTTATTATTGTAATTTTCATCTATACACTGTGTTTATTGCAAGTTAGATAATATTTTTAACCTAACCTATTAACTTGTAAATATTTTATATAGTTTTTTATAAAAGTGCAAATATATTCGATAAAAAACATATTCTGAAATTAATTTGTAGTTTTTTTATAATAATAATAATAATCGTGAAAAATAAAATTTTAAAAAACTACAGGATAATCTATATTGTTATTTACTGTTTTTATAACTCCAAAAGCGAAGTTTTCATTAATTATCACTTCTCCTGAATTTGCATTTATCAATATCATATCTTCTATTGATAAAATACAGTCATACTCTTGGTTTTTTGTGTGATTTTTATACAAGTCTATTACCGTAATTGTATTTGCTGATGGGTTTAAATAATCTACTCCTATTGTAGCGTCAAAAATATCGTTTGTAGGGTCTTTATCACCATTAGCATCTTCATAACGTGTTATTGTTCCGTCACCATCATCATCTATGTCTAAATAATCGGGTATTCCGTCTGCGTCTGTATCTTGTGCGTCAGATAAATCGTTATCATTATTTGGATTTGGATTTTCGAATACAGTTGGCACATTATCACCATCATCATCTGAATCTAAATAATTAGGAACTCCATCGTTGTCGGTATCTAAAGCATCGGAGAAGTCGCCGTCTGTATTTGGGTCTTGACCTTCTAAATGTGCAGGAATACCGTCATTATCATCTTCAATTAAAATGGTTAAAAATTTAATTACTCCACTAGTTGCTACCGAATTATTGGTTACCAAAGGTTCTGAAGCGGGCAATGAATTACAAAATAGACCTACAGGATTTCCGGTGTAACTCCTGTAATTAAACGTATTTGTTGCCGATAAATTTACGGTTTCTTCCCCTATTGTTTCAAAATAAGACAATACCGTATTGGGTACTTTTATAGATAATGACTCATTTGGTGTTGTATTTATTTTATATATAACTACATCATTACCGCCTTCACAGTATTCTAAATTATCATCAAAATCTAATTTCGACACAAAAACATCGCCATCATCACATGATATAATTAACGAAAATAACAATAAATACAATATGTTTTTAAACATTTTTATCTTCAAATTTATATTTATAAAATACAAATTAACAACTATTTTGGTGTAATTTTAGTTTATTTCCATTAATTTTACCAAAATTTTAATACTTTAAATCCCCTTTTATTTTGTTTTTTGAAGGTTTATTTTTATGAAAAAAATATATTTTGACAATGCTGCTACAACTTGTGTGAGTAAAAATGTTGCAAAGGCAATTTATAATTGCTTACAGCACAATTACGGAAATCCATCTTCTAGTCATAGTTTTGGGAGAAGCTCAAAAGTTTTAATAGAGCAAACTCGTAAAAACATCGCAAAACAATTAAAGGTTACTCCTTCTGAAATTATTTTCACATCAGGTGGCACTGAGGCAGATAATTTTGTTTTAAATGCAGTTGTAAGAGATTTAAAAGTCACTCAAATTATTACCTCAATGATAGAGCATCACGCTGTATTACACACAATAGATGCGTTAAAAAATACTTTTAATATTAAGGTAGAATACGTAAAAACTACTCCTGATGGAAGTATTGATTACACACATTTAGAAACTTTATTGCAAAAAAACACGAATAAAACATTAGTAAGTTTAATGCATGTAAATAATGAAATTGGTACCCTTTTAGATATTAAACACGTTGGTGATTTATGTGCAAAAAACAACGCTTTATTTCATAGCGATATGGTACAATCTATAGGACATTACAATATAGATTTAAGCACTATAAATATTGATTTTTGTGCCGTTAGCGCCCATAAATTTCATGGCCCAAAAGGTGTAGGTTTTGCATTTATCAAAAAAAATACAGGGTTAAATTCGTTAATCTTTGGCGGAGATCAAGAACGAGGATTACGTGCAGGAACCGAATCTGTACATAATATAGTTGGGCTAGATGTAGCTTTTAAAGAAGCATATACTAATCTTGAAAAAAACTACACGTATATTAAAAATTTAAAATGCTATTTTATTGAGCAAATTACAAAAGAAATCCCTGCTATTCAATTTAATGGTTTATCGAATGATTTTCAAAAAAGCACATACACTTTAGTTAATTTTTCATTACCTGTTACACCTGAAAAAGCATTAACCGTTTTATTTACTTTAGACCTAAATGGTATTGCCTGTTCACAAGGAAGCGCTTGCCAAAGCGGTAGTCATAAAAAATCTCACGTATTATCTGAAATCTTAACTTTTAAAGATTTGAAAAAACCCGCATTGCGATTTTCTTTCAGCAAATACAATACTAAAGAAGAAGTTGACTATGCCATATCTGTATTAAAAAAACTAACTTTATAAAAAGTGTTTGCATATATTTGCAACAAGAAAAAAGCAATACATGAAAATATCATATAATTGGTTAAAACAATTTATTAAATTAGATTGGGATGCCGAAAAAACTGGAGAATTATTAACCGATTTAGGATTAGAAGTAGAAGGTATTAACTCCTTTCAGTCTATAAAAGGAGGCTTACAAAATATTGTTGTAGGTCATGTATTGTCTTGCGTAAAACATCCAAACGCAGATAAATTAAATATTACAAGTGTAGATTTAGGAAATGAAGAACCTGTACAAATAGTATGCGGAGCGCCAAATATTGCTGAAGGACAAAAAGTAGCCGTAGCAACTATTGGTGCTATTTTACACACTGAAAACGGTGCTGATTTTAAAATTAAAAAAGGTAAAATTAGAGGAGAAGAATCTTTCGGAATGATTTGCTCAGAAGCAGAGTTAGGTTTAGGAACCGATACTAGCGGTATATTAGTGTTAAATGAAAAATTAAAAGCAGGAACACCATGTGCAACCGTTTTTAAAGTAGAAAACGATCAAGTTTTTGAAATTGGTTTAACGCCAAACCGATGCGATGCAATGAGCCATTTTGGTACTGCAAGAGATTTAAAAGCAGGATTACAACAACAAGGCATAAATGTAGAATTAATGTCGCCCTCAGTAAGCAATTTTCAAGTAGAAAACAGAACACAAAAAATAGAGGTTGATGTGCAAAGTGAATTTGCTGTTCGTTATGCTGGTGTTTGTATTTCAGGGTTAACCGTAAAAGATTCTCCTATTTGGTTACAAAACCGATTAAAAGCAATAGGTTTAATTCCTAAAAACAATATTATTGACGCTACTAATTATGTATTACACGAATTAGGACAACCGTTACACGCATTTGATATTTCAAAAATAAAAGGAAATAAAATTGTAATTAAAACAGCGAAAAAAGGAGAAAAAATAACAACTCTAGATACTGTTGAGAGAGAATTACATACTGACGATTTAATTATTTATAACGATAGCGAACCCATGTCTATTGCTGGTGTTTTAGGTGGGATTGATTTTGGTGTAACCAAAAAAACAACTGCTATATTTTTAGAAAGTGCATATTTTAATCCGATATCTATTAGAAAAACAGCAAAAAGACATTCGCTAAACACAGATGCATCATTTAGATTTGAAAGAGGTATTGATCCTAATTTTGTAAAATATACTTTAAAACGAGCAACACTCTTAATTTTAGAAATTGCTGGAGGTGGAGTTTCTTCAGAGCTTATTGATATATATCCTAATAAAATAGAAAACGTTCAAGTATTTTTATCTTTTGAAAACACAAAAAAACTAATTGGTCAAGAAATCCCTGCAAAAACTATAAAAAGTATTTTAACTTCGTTAGATATTAAAATAAATAATGTCACCGAAAGCGGTTTAGGAATTACCATACCTGCTTACCGAAATGATGTTACCAGAGAAGCAGATGTAGTTGAAGAAATTTTGAGAGTTTATGGTTATAACAACATTGAGTTTTCTAATAAACTAAATGCGACCATGAGTCACGCTACAAAATTTGAAGATTATAAACTTCAAAACATAATAGCAAACCAATTAATGGGACAAGGTTTTAATGAAATTATGAACAACTCATTAACCACTCCTAAATATTTAGCACTTTCAGAACAGTTAAAAGAAGAACATAATGTTACTATTTTAAACCCGTTAAGCACCGATTTATCTGTAATGCGCCAAACTTTAGTGTTTTCTGGCTTAGAAGCTATTACCTATAACATAAATAGAAAACAACGTAATTTGCAATTTTTTGAATTTGGGAATACCTACCACAACTACGAGTCTGGTTATACCGAAAACAAACACTTAACAATATTTGTAACTGGTAATCGAACTCAAAACAGTTGGGTTGGTAGTCAAAAACAAACCGATTTTTTTTATTTTAAAGCAATTATAGAACACCTGTTATTGCGTTTAGGCGTACAAAAATTAAAAGCATCACCTTTAAAAAACGATATGCTTTGTGAAGGTTTAACGTTAAGTTTAGGAAAAACTAAATTAGTTGAATTTGGTACTGTTAAACAAAAATCGTTAAAGTCATTTGGAATTAATCAAGAAGTTTTATTTGCTGATTTTAATTGGAATAATGTATTGGAAGTTGCAAAATTTAATAAAACTAAGTTCGCTACTATTGCTAAATATCCTGCCGTAAAACGTGATTTCGCACTTTTAATAGATGATAAAATTACTTTTGATGAAATTTACACACTTGCTAAACAAAGTGAACGTAACTTATTAAAAGATATTACCTTATTTGATGTTTACCAAGGTAGTAAATTACCCGAAAACAAAAAGAGCTATGCGGTTAGTTTTACCATACAAGACGAAAACAAAACACTTACCGACAAGCAAATAGATAAAATAATGAGCAAACTTCAAGCTACTTTTGAGAAACAATTAGGTGCGGAATTAAGATAAAACTTTCAATAAGAAAAATCTAATTTCAAAATCTAATAAAAACTTTAAAATCTGTTAAGTCTATCTAAAAAAGAGCGGTTACAAACCTCTTAATTTTACTTTTTGTTAAACAGATAGTACTCTATAAGTTTTGTTGAAGTGTTTTAAAGTATTGAAACGACCCTATTAACCGACTACCATACCAAGAAAAATATTCGCCATTCACCAAAATTATTTTTGAACTTGGTGCGTATTCTTGAATTTCCGCTATGTGTTTTTCTGTGAACGGATACGGCTCACTAGACAAAAAAACATAATCTAAATTTTTACCTTTTAACTCCTTCAACTGTATTTCTGGGTAACGATTTTTATTGTTAAAACAGTTTTCAAACCTATTTATCTTTAATAAATAGTTAATAATTGTATTGTTTCCTGTTACCATCCAAGGTTTTTTCCAAATAAAATAAGCTACTTTTTTAGTCGGTTTATTTTTAATGAAAGTATTAAAAATAAGCTGTTCTTTTTTTAATTGTACTTTAAGTTGTTGTGCTTTTTCTGTTACATCAAACAATTTTCCGTATTGAAAAAATAACGTTAAGGCATCTTTAATTGTAAAAATATCGGAAACATGTACAGGAGCTATTTTTTCTAACTCAATAACCATTTCTTTCGTATTTTCTTCCTTATTACATAAAATAATATCGGGCTGCAATTCTTTAATTTTATTATAATGCACTTGTTTTGTGCCACCAACTATTTTAATTTCTTTTTTATAATGATTCGGATGCACACAAAATTTAGTAATACCTACTATAAATTTTTCCAAACCTAAATTATGCAATAACTCCGTTTGTGATGGTACTAAAGAAATTATTCGTTTAGGAGTTTCTTTTAAAAATATCGTTCTATGTAATTGATCTTTATGCGTATTCATTTTTTGAATTACAGATTACAGTTTGCTTATAGTAAGAACCTAAAAGCGTTTATTTTTAAAATAATTTTTTTAAAATAATTTCCATTTGCAATTGTATTTTTTTTGCGTTTTTAGCCGCTTCTTGCGCAAAATTTTCGGTATTGCTAGCGTAAATAATTCCTCTAGAAGAGTTGATTAACAAACCTACATTCTTGGTTATTCCGTATTTACATACTTCTTGTAAATTTCCTCCTTGCGCTCCTATTCCTGGTACTAATAAGAAGTTATTTGGTACAATTTTTCTGATTTCTGAAAAATATTCAGCTTTAGTTGCTCCAACAACATACATTAGGTTTTCTGCATTTTCCCAAGTTTTAGAGGTTTCTAATACGTGTTTATATAATTCTTTTTCTCCTATTTTTTTGGTTTGAAAATCAAACGCACCTTGGTTAGATGTTAATGCTAATACAATAGTATGTTTGTTTTTAAATGTTAAAAAAGGTGATACGGAATCTTCTCCCATATAGGGCGCAACCGTAATGCTGTCAAAAGCTAGGTCTTCAAAAAATGCTTTAGCATACCTTGTAGATGTATTTCCAATATCACCTCGTTTAGCGTCTGCTATGGTAAAAATTTCAGGATAATTATTATTTAAGTAATCAATTGTTTTTTTTAGAGATTCCCAGCCTTTTAAACCATATGCTTCATAAAAAGCGATATTTGGTTTATAACTTACACATAAATGGTGTGTTGCATCGATAATTGCTTTGTTAAATTCAAAAATAGGATCTTCCTTCGTTATTATATGTTTAGGTATTTTATTTAAATCGACATCTAAACCGATACATAAAAACGATTTTTTCTTCTTAATTTGAACAACTAAATCTTCTGTTTTCATATTTTATTCTTTCTAAAACGCGCTAACTTTTTCAATTCTAATCGTTTAATTTCAAAAAAATTAATTCCTAAATTATCATTCTAAAAATTATATTGCATCGGATGCTGCTTTTAATTTTTCAGTATTAGCAACATTTTTTAACTCATTAATAATTTTTTGAATATCACCGTTAATAATGTTTGGTAAATCATATAACGTTAAACCAATACGGTGATCGGTTACACGACCTTGTGGGTAGTTATAGGTTCTAATTTTAGCAGATCGATCTCCTGAGGAAACTAAACTTTTACGAGTTGCAGAATCTGCAGCCATTTTTTTAGCTAACTCCAATTCATATAAACGAGAACGTAATACTTTTAATGCTTTTTCTAAATTTTTATGTGACGATTTTTGATCTTGACAACTTACAATCATACCTGTTGGTGCATGGTGTAGTTTAATTGCGGAATAGGTTGTGTTTACTGATTGCCCTCCAGGACCTGTAGATGTTGTTCGCTCAATACGAACGTCTTGCATGTCTAACTGCACGTCAAATTCTTCTGCTTCTGGCAAAACAATTACCGTTGCTGCCGATGTATGTACTCTGCCTTGCGTTTCGGTTTGTGGTACACGTTGTACTCGGTGTACTCCAGATTCGTATTTCATAGTTCCATAAACATTTTCGCCAGAAACCTCAAAAATAACCTCTTTAAATCCTCCTGAAGTTCCATCACTTATATTTACCACTTCTACCTTCCAGCCTTTACTGTTACAGTATTTGGTGTACATACGGTATAAATCTCCTGCAAAAATAGAGGCTTCATCTCCGCCTGTTCCTGCTCGTATTTCTACTACAATATTTTTAGCATCTTCTGGATTTTTAGGAATCATTAATACATTAATTTCTTCCTCTAATATTGGTAATTGCTCTTTTGCTTCATCCAATTGCATTTTAGCCATTTCTACCATTTCGGAATCAGAACCGTCTGAAATAATTTCGTTTGCTTCTGTTACATTGTTAGTTAATTCCAAATAAACTTCACGTTTATCCATCAGGATACGTAAATCTTTATATTCTCTATTAATTTGAATGTATCGTTTTTGATCGGATATAATATCGGGTTGGATAATTAAATCACTTACCTCGTCAAAACGTTGTTTTACTATTTGTAGTCTTTCTAACATATTTTTTTATAAAATCGATTACGAAGGTAATCTTTTTACTTTAAAGTATTGGGTCTTTGATTATGATTAGACCATTATATTTATTTTTAATATTCAAACACACCAAATTCACTTTTTATTGTCAATTTTTTAGTTGATGATGCTTCTACTCTTCCAATAATTTGGGCATTTACATTGTATGATTTGGATATATTAATAATATCTTCTGCTATTTCTGGTGTTACATATATTTCCATTCGATGTCCACAATTAAATACCTGATACATTTCTTTCCAATCGGTTTTTGATTGTTCTTGTATTAATTTAAATAAAGGAGGAATTGAAAACATATTATCTTTTATAATGTGTAAGTTATCTACAAAATGTAAAATTTTAGTTTGTGCTCCTCCCGAACAGTGTATCATACCATGAATGGTGTTTTTTTTAAATTTCGATAAAATTTCTTTTATAATTGGCGCATAAGTACGTGTTGGACTTAGTACTAATTTACCTGCATTAATGGGTGAGTTTTTTACGGTATCGGTTAATTTTTTTTGTCCAGAATACACTAAATTTTTTGGTACACTTGCATCAAAGCTTTCGGGATATTTATCTGCCAAATAATGATGAAACACGTCATGACGAGCAGAAGTTAATCCGTTTGAACCCATTCCACCATTATATTCGGTTTCGTAGGTTGCTTGTCCAAAACTTTCTAAGCCAACAATTACATCGCCTTTTTTTATGTTTGCATTGTCAATAACATCTGTTCTTTTTATACGTGCTGTTACAGTGGAGTCTACAATAATAGTTCGTACTAAATCGCCTACATCTGCGGTTTCTCCTCCTGTGGAATGAATGGTTATTCCAAAACTTTTTAGTTCTTCAATTAACGCTTCGGTTCCGTTTATAATTGCTGATAATACTTCGCCTGTAATTAAATTTTTATTACGTCCAATGGTTGATGACAACATAATATTATCCGTTACACCTACGCATAATAAATCGTCGATATTCATAATTAAAGCGTCTTGTGCAATCCCTTTCCAAACGGAAATATCTCCTGTTTCTTTCCAATACATATATGCTAAAGACGATTTTGTACCTGCGCCATCTGCGTGCATAATTAAACAGTATTTTTCATCTCCTGTTAAATAATCTGGTACTATTTTACAAAATGCTTTAGGAAATAACCCTTTATCTACATTTTTTATGGCGTTATGTACATCTTCTTTTGATGCTGAAACACCACGTTGACTGTATCTTTTTGAAATTTCTGAGCTCATTTTTTTGATTCAAGTATTAAAATATTCAAAAACTGAATGATTGAACTTTTGTTATATTATATTTATTTATGTAATCTATGTTATTTTACACCATTTCTAACCTTAATCATTTATTTTAAGTTCGAAAATTAGCGACTGTAATTAGGAGCTTCTTTGGTAATGGTAACATCATGCGGATGACTTTCATTAATACCTGATGTGGTTATGCGTACAAAACGTCCTGTTTTTTTTAGGGTTTCAATATTTTTTGCTCCACAATATCCCATTCCTGCTCGTAAACCACCTACAAATTGATGAATACTTTCGTTTAATTCGCCTTTATAAGAAACCCGACCTACAATACCTTCGGGAACTAATTTTTTTAAATCGTCTTCTACATCTTGAAAGTAACGATCTTTAGATCCTTTTTTCATTGCTTCTACTGACCCCATTCCTCGATATGTTTTAAATTTTCTACCATTTAACAATACGGTTTCTCCTGGAGATTCTTTTGTTCCTGCTAATAATGATCCTAGCATTACACAATCGGCACCTGCTGCAATTGCTTTAGGAATATCACCTGTATAACGTATTCCTCCATCTGCAATTATTGGTATTCCGCTTCCTTTTATAGCTTCTGCAACTTCTAAAACCGCTGAAAACTGAGGATATCCAACTCCTGCAACTATACGTGTTGTGCAAATAGAACCTGGACCAATGCCTACTTTTACGGCATCGGCTCCTGCGTTTACTAAATATTTAGCAGCTTCTCCAGTTGCTATGTTTCCTACAATTACTTGTAAGTTAGCGTATTTTGCTTTTACTTTTTTTAATACATTTACGACTCCTTTTGTGTGTCCGTGTGCGGTATCAATAATTACGGCATCTACTCCTGCTTTTACTAAGGCATCGGTACGTTTTAAAACATCTTCGGTTACTCCTAAAGCTGCTGCAACTCGTAAACGACCAAATTCGTCTTTATTGGCGTTTGGTTTTAGGGTAACTTTGGTAATATCTCTAAAGGTTATTAAACCCACTAATTTATAATTATTATCTACAACGGGTAGTTTTTCTATTTTATTTTTTTGCAAAATTTCTTCTGCTTGCGCTAACGATGTTCCTTTTGAAGTGGTTACTAGGTTTTTAGTAGTCATTACCTCTGCTATTAATCTTTCGTTTTGTTTTTCGAAACGTAAATCTCTATTGGTTACAATACCTATTAATTTCCCATCTTTTGCTACAATTGGTATTCCTCCAATTTTATGTTCTTTCATGTTACGTTTGGCATCGGCAACTGTTGCTGTTTCTGGTAGAGTAACTGGGTCGATAATCATCCCAGATTCTGATCGTTTTACTTTACGTACTTCTTTTGCTTGTTCAGCTATTGACATGTTTTTATGTAATACGCCTATTCCGCCTTCACGTGCCATTGCTATTGCCATTGCTGACTCTGTAACGGTATCCATTGCTGCCGAAACAATAGGTACATTAATGGTTATGTTTTTAGTGAATTTTGTTTTAATACTTACTTCCCTTGGAAGAGTTTCTGAATAAGCGGGTATTAATAGTACGTCATCGTAGGTTAAACCTTCTGCTACAATTTTATTGTGGTGTGTTGTCATATTGCAATTGTAATAATTGCATGCAAATATACACAATTTATTGCTAAAAATAAATGTTGTTATTCTTTTTTATAAGGAAGATGTATCGTTTTTTTGATGTTTATTTTCTATTGTTTTTTGCTATAAATATATGAATGATAATTTATGACCTTGAAAACAAACCGATTTATACTTATTTGCATTTTAATTGCTGTAATACAAGGTTTTAATTATACCATCGGACAATCCTATTTTTGGAACATATATTTTTTTTGCGCCACTCCATTTCATTGCTTTCAAATATATTTTAAGTGCTGGTATTATTACATCTGCTCTATCTGGGTTTAACCCAAAGTCCGAAACTCGTTCTTGATATGTCATCGCATTAAAAAAGTGATATTGTGCGTTTAAGAATATGTATGACAAGGGTTTGTCGTTAGTTTTCCCTGAAAGTTTGTGTATTTTATTAATATTTCCTCCAGAGCCAATCATAATTACATCATCTACATTTTTAGTGTTTTGTTTTATCCAATTTTTTATTTCGTTCCAAATACTTTCATTTACATTTTTGTTTAAAAACCGCACTGTTCCTATTTTAAAGGATTTAGAGTTAATGATTTTTCCGTTTGTAAATACGCTAAATTCGGTACTTCCTCCTCCAACATCTACATAGATATAGCTTTTGTTTTTTTCGATAAATGTATTTAAATCGGTTGATGCTATTATAGACGCTTCTTTTTTACCGTCAATAATTTCTATATTAACACCTGTTTCTTTTTTAATTAGCGCTACTATTTTTACCGAATTTGTAGCTTCCCGCATAGCAGAAGTAGCACATGCCATATATTTTTCTACTTCATAAGATTTCATTAACAGTTTAAAAGCTGTCATGGTATTTTTCAGTTTTATAATATTTTTTTCTGAAATTATTCCTGTTGTAAACGCATCGACTCCTAAACGAATTGGAACGCGTATTAATGCACTTTTTTTAAACTTAGGAGTCTTATTTTTTTCTTCAATTATATTAGAAATTAACATTCTTACGGCATTAGAACCAATGTCGATTGCAGCGTATTTTTTAATTTTCATATTTTATTTTTCTAAATAATAATTGTAGGTTTCTATTTGCGAACGTAATTTTTTTCCTTCTATTTTTCGATAAATGTTATTTTGTTTATCAGTATAAATCCTTGCTTTTACATTATCGTTCCAAGAAATTGTGAAGGTTTCTATAATTTCTTTTTTTACATAATCTTCATAAATTGGGCAAGTAACTTCTACTCTATTTTCTAAATTTCTAGTCATCCAATCGGATGATGAAATGTACACTTTTTCTTCTCCTTCAGCTCCAAAAATAAATATTCTTGGATGCTCCAAATACCGATCTACAATACTAATTGCTTCTATTTTTTCGCTCATTCCTTCTACTCCTGGTATCAAGCAACAAATACCTCTAACAATCATTTTAATTTGCACTCCAGCATTACTTGCTTCGTACAGTTTATCGATTATTTTAGTGTTGGTTATGCTGTTCAATTTTATTCTTATTTGAGCTAATTTATTATTTTTTGCTTTTTCTATTTCATCATTTATTAAATTAAAAAAAACATTTTTAGCGTCTTGTGGTGCTACTAATAGGTGTTTATATTTATTTATTACATAGTTGGATTTTAAAAATTTAAAGAGTTTTTGCAAATCCTTTAAAATTTCTTGATTACTTGTAAACAGTGTATAATCGGTATAAATTTTTGCGGTATTGCTGTTAAAATTCCCAGTACTTATAAAACCGTATTGTTTAATTACATTATTTTCTATACGTTCAATAACACATACTTTACTGTGTACTTTTAATCCTGGTATTCCGAAAATAAGTAACACTCCTTCTTCTTGCATTTTTTGTGCGTAGTGCATGTTTGCAGCTTCATCAAAACGTGCTTTTAGTTCTATTTGCACGGTTACTTCTTTGCCGTTTTTTACTGCATTTATTAGTGCATTTGCAATGTGTGATATTTTTGCTAAGCGATAAATGGTTATTTTTATGGTTTTTACTGCAGGATCTATTGCGGCTTCTCTTAAAAATTTTATGGTATATGCAAAGGTATGATATGGTGTATATTGTAAATAATCTCGGGTTGCAATTTTATTAAAAAGATATCCTTTTAAGGGTAAATTTTGTATTGGTAATGGTTTCTGTTCTGGGTATAATAAATCGGTTCTTCCTAGGTTTGGAAAATTCATATAATCTCTTCTAAAATGATATTTTCCTCCTGGTATTACACTATCGTTTTGCTCTATATTCATTTTAGTCATTAAAAATTGAAGCGTATCCGTTGCTATATTTTTATCATATATAAAACGCACTGGTGTTCCGTATTTTCTATTTTTTATACTTTTTGATAGTTTTTCTAAATAGCTTTTACTTAAATCAGAATCTATATCTAGTTCTGCATCACGTGTAATTTTAATCATGTGAGCTTCAATAGTATCGTATTCAAAAATATCAAAAATATCCTTTAAATTACATCTAATTAAGTCGTCTAATAAAATAATTGCTTCTTTTTCTTCTATTTTTGGCAATACTACAAAACGATTGATGCTACGAGGAACTTCTAATAATGCGTACTGATTTTCGGATGTTTTTGATTTTAATTTTATTGCTAAATAGGCTGCGGAATCTTTTAACCGAGGTATTGGTGTGTTTTGAGTTAGTAAAATTGTCATTAAGGCAGGACTTACTTTTTCTACAAAAAATTGTTTGACGAATTTTTTATGTTCCGAATGTGTAATTTCCTCGTCTGAATAGATATAAATATTTTCTTTTTTAAGTTCGTTATAAATTGTATTTAAAATTCCTACACTCTTTTTTTGTTGTACAATTACCTCTTCGGTAATTAGTTCTAATAATTTATTTGCTTTATAAACTCCTAAAGCTTTTCGTCCTCCTTTTCCTGCTTCTGATATTCGTTTAACGGTTGCATAGCGTACTTTAAAAAATTCGTCTAAATTATTTGAAAAAATACCTATAAAACGTAACCTTTCTAACAACGGAACGGTTGTATCTGCTGCTTCTTGTAAAACACGAGCATTAAATTGTAACCAACTTAATTCTCTATTTATATAGCTGTTTTTTTTTATAATCATTATTTTTCCGTTTTTTAGGGTGATAATCGTTTTATTTTCCAATTAAAATCGTTTTGTAATTGGTATCGTATTCTATCATGTAATCTGTTTGCTCTACCTTGCCAAAACTCCATTTCTATAGGTTTTACAATATAGCCACCCCAATTTTTCGGACGTTTAATGGGTTTGGTTTTATATTTTTTTTCTGCAATTTTTAAATTCTTCTCTAATTCTTCTCTTGTTATTACTTCGCTTTGGTTGGATATTAGTGCGCCTAATTGACTTCCTTTTGGTCGAGATTCAAAATAACCGTCTGATATGTTTTCGGCTATTTTTTCGATTGTTCCTTTTATTATTATTTGTCGTTCTGCAACTTGCCAAAAAAACGATATACATACTTTGTTATTATTTGCTATTGCTTTTCCTTTTTCGCTATTATAATTGGTGTAAAATATAAAACCTTCATGAGTATATTTTTTAAGTAGTACTATTCTATTTTTCGGAAAACCATCTAACCCAATAGTCGAAATTGTCATTGCATTAGCTTCGTCTATTGTGTTTGAAGTATCTACTTCATAAAACCACGTTTGAAACAGTTGTAACGGGTTGTCTGGAACGGTTTGCATCAGTAACTCCGATTTTTCGTATGATTTCCTGTAATTACTTAAATTTTTTTCCATATTACAAAGTTAATAATTTTAAATGATATCAATACTTTTTCCGTCTTCTGCTAAAATAACATTTTTAAAAATGGTAATTGCTTCGGTTTTAAAATCTTCTATATTTTTATATCTGGTAGAGTAATGCCCTAATAACAGTTGTTGTACCTTTGCTTTTTTAGCAATTGTAGCGGCTTGTTTTGCTGATGTGTGCTTTGTTTTTTCACAAAGATGAAGGTGTTCTTCTAAAAATGTACTTTCATGATATAGTAAATTTACTTTTTTTATAATGGGTAAAATGGATTCGTCATAAACGGTATCGCTACAAAAAGCATAACTTTTAGGAACGTCTGGATTGCTGGTTATCCATTCGTTTTTTACCGTTTCTCCTTTTTTATTGAGTACATCTTTTCCTAGTTTTATATTCTGATAATAGCATTGCTCAATATCATAATTTAACACTTTATTGAGGTCTAATTTACGTTCGCCTATTTTTTCTTTAAATAAGAATCCGTTGGTATAAATACGATGGTTTAAAGGAATGGTGTGTACGGTTACTTTATTGTCTTCAAAAATTAATTCCGATTCACTAGCTATTAGTTCGTGAAAAATAAGTTTATAATTAATAGATGAATCTCCTATTTTTAATAAAAAAAACATGGCATCTTTTAATCCTTTTGGTCCGTAAATATGTAAATCCGCATCTCTACCTAATAAGCGAAATGTAGAAATTAAACCGATTAATCCAAAAAAATGGTCACCGTGTAAATGTGATATAAAAATGTGTTTTATTCGTGCAAATTTAATTTTATATTTTCGTAATTGCACTTGTGTTCCTTCACCACAATCTATTAAAAACAAATGACCTTTAACGTTTAATACTTGAGCGGTTGGGTTAGTAAATGTACGTGGTGTTGCTGCGTAGCAACCTAAAATGTTGAGTTTCATTTTATTTAAAATAATTGTTTAAAAAAGACTGTTTTTTTTTAATTCAGCACAAACCTCATTATTGTAAAAATACTTAACAAAAGAGCTTTAAAATTCTAAATCGCGTTCTATTTCTTCCATTTCAATTATATCAAATGCTTCTTGCAATGTGGGTACGATTGTTAGTTTTTCGGGAGTTTCATCTATATTAATTAAAGATGATACAATTACAAATGAGTGTTTTTTGGCTTTGTGTTGTTCTGAGATTAACAGAAAATCGTTAATGGCATTGATTTTTATTTCTTTTACTGAAAACAGGTTTACGATTATATTATCGTTTTTAAAACCGGAATAGGTTTCGGTAATTTTAGCTACCAACTCTATAATAGTAGTTTTTTCTTGTGTAATTATGGTGGTGTTTTCTTTTTTACTAAAGATCATATTTTATTTAATTTTAGAGGCTAATAAATAAATAACTGCCATACGAACAGCTACTCCGTTTTCTACTTGATCAAGTATAATTGCTTGGTCGGAATCGGCTACATCACTTGTTATTTCTACTCCTCTATTTATAGGTCCTGGATGCATAATAATTACTTCTTTGTTTAACGAATTTAATAGTGCTTTGGTTACTCCGTATTGTTGTGTATATTCTCGTATAGACGGGAAGTAACTAATATCAAATCGTTCATTTTGAACACGTAGCATATTGGCTACATCTGCCCATTCTAATGCTTTTCGTAAGTTGGTTTCTACTTGTACGCCTAATTTTTCGATATGTTTAGGTATTAGTGTTTTTGGTCCGCATACTTTTACGTTTGCTCCTAATTTTTTTAAGGCAAATATATTTGATAATGCGACACGAGAATGTAAAATATCGCCTACTATTAAAATATTTTTTCCTGTTATTTCTCCTAATTTTTCTTGTATGGAATAACAGTCTAATAAAGCTTGTGTTGGGTGTTCATGTGCTCCGTCACCTGCGTTAATAATACTTGCGTTAATATGTTTTGATAAAAAAACACCTGCTCCTGGATTTGGATGGCGCATTACTACCATGTCAACCTTCATCGCTAAAATATTGTTTACCGTATCAATTAGGGTTTCTCCTTTTTTTACGGACGATTGTGATGCTGAAAAGTTAATTACATCGGCTGACAAACGTTTTTCGGCTAATTCAAAGGATAATTTGGTGCGTGTTGAATTTTCAAAAAACAGGTTTGCAATGGTAATATCACGCAATGAAGGTACTTTTTTAATGGGGCGATTTATAACTTCTTTAAAGTGATTTGCCGTTTTTAAAATTAACTGAATATCTTCCTTTTTAAGATATTTAATGCCTAATAAATGATGTACACTTAATTCGCTCATTTTTTTAATTTGATATTAAATAAACGGTATCTTCGCCGTCTTTTTCGTTCCACATTACCTTTACTTTTTCTTTATTTATGGCATCTACTTGTCTTCCTTTGTAATTGGGTTGTATGGGTAATTGTCTGCTAAAACGTCTATCTATTAATATTAGCAGTTCTATTTCTTTTGGTCTTCCGAAGGATTGTATTGCTGTTAATGCTGCACGAATGCTTCTTCCTGTATATAATACATCGTCTATAAATACTATTTTTTTATCTTCTATAGTACAATTTATTATTGTCGTATTTGCTTCTAATGGTTTTTCTGATCGTCTAAAATCATCTCTATAAAAGGTAATGTCTAAAAGCCCTAATTGTATGTTTGGTATTTTATAATAGGTTTCTAATAGCGTTTTAATTCTGTTCGCTAAATAGACACCTCTGGGTTGTAGTCCTATTAAAACGGTGTTTTTAAAATTTTGATGATTTTCGATTAATTGACAAGCTAAGCGATGTAATATTATGTGAAGTTCTTTTTCGTTAAGTAATATTTTTTGATTTTCCATAGATCAAATGCTTATTTGGACTACAAATTTAAGTAATTATTATGGAATATGCATAAAAAAAACCGCACTATTAAAATAGGGCGGTTTAATTTTTTTATGGAAAATTTTATTTTCAAGGGTTTACCTTAAAATTTAAAATTATGGTTTTTTTATTTACCTTCCATTTTATCTTTAAGAGCTTGTAACGCTGAGTTAGAATCTCCTAAAGTTGGTTTGTCTTGCGTTGCTGCTTTTTTAACTGCTGCTTTAACATTTTTAATTTCCTCTTCTCTAAAAATTGCGGTATGAGATGCTACAACTCGTTTAAAATCTTTGTTAAATTCAATGATTTTAAACTCGGCAGTTTCTCCTTTTGTTACTTTAGATCCGTCTTCTTTTTCTAAATGACGAGCAGGAATAAATGCAACGATGTCTTCGTTAAATTTAATTGTTGCACCTTTATCTACCATTTCATCAATAGTTGCTGTGTGCACTGTTCCTAAACCAAATTCAGTTTCGTATTTATCCCAAGGATTGTCTTGAGTTTGTTTATGACCTAAAGAAATTTTACGTCCTTCAACATCTAACTCTAATACAACAACTTCTAATTTTTCTCCTTCTTTAGTAAATTCTGATGGGTGTTTTACTTTTTGAGTCCAAGATAAATCAGAAATATAAATTAATCCGTCAATTCCTTCTTCTAATTCTAAGAATACACCAAAGTTTGTGAAGTTACGTACAATACCTGTGTGTTTGGAACCTACTGGGTATTTTGTTGTGATATCAGTCCATGGATCTGGAGTTAATTGTTTAATTCCTAATGACATTTTACGATCTTCTCTATCGAGTGTTAAAATTACTGCTTCAACCTCGTCACCAACTTTTACGAAGTCTTGTGCGGAACGTAAATGTGTTGACCATGACATTTCAGAAACATGTATTAATCCTTCTACTCCTTGAGATACTTCAATAAATGCTCCGTAATCTGCAATTACAACTACTTTACCTTTTACTTTATCGCCAATTTTTAATTCGGTATCTAAAGCTTCCCATGGGTGCGCTGATAATTGTTTTAAGCCTAATTGTATTCTTGATTTCTTTTCGTCAAAATCTAAAATTACAACGTTTAATTTTTGGTCTAACTCAACTATTTCATTTGGATGGTTAATTCTTGACCAAGATAAATCGGTAATGTGTACTAATCCATCTACTCCTCCTAAATCAATAAACACTCCGTAAGAAGTAATGTTTTTAACAACACCTTCTAATACTTGTCCTTTTTCTAATTGACCTATAATTTCTTTCTTTTGAATCTCTAAATCAGCTTCAATAAGTGCTTTATGAGATACAACAACGTTTTTAAATTCGTGATTAATTTTCACTACTTTAAATTCCATTGTTTTATTTACATATACATCGTAATCTCTAATAGGTTTCACATCAATTTGAGATCCTGGTAAAAATGCTTCTATACCAAATACGTCAACAATCATTCCTCCTTTAGTTCTGCATTTTACAAAACCGTTAACAATTTCTCCTGTATCGTGTGCTGTATTAACTCTTTCCCAAGCTTTAATTACACGGGCTTTTCGGTGAGATAGTATTAGTTGACCTGTTTTGTCTTCACGAATATCGACAAGTACTTCTACTTTGTCTCCAACTGATAATCCTGAATTGTAACGAAACTCGTTTAAAGAAATTACCCCTTCAGATTTTGCGTTAATGTCAATAATAGCATCTCTATCTGTAATTGCTACAACGGTACCTTCTACTACAGTATCGTCTTCAGTATCTACAAAGTTTTCGGCTACTAATTTTTCAAATTCTTCTAATTGCTTTTCATCAACAGGATCAATTCCTTCTTGATAATTGTGCCAGTTAAAGTCTGTTAAAAACTGTTCTGGATTTGCTTGTGCTTCAGAAACTACTGGAGTTTCTGTTTTTTTTGCTTCTGCTGTTACGTCAGCTTCTGCTTGCTTTGCTTTTTCAGCCATAGCGATATTAGTTTGTATTTTAAATGAGTGTTAAGTTCTAAAGCATCTCTAATTTAAAAGTGTTATATAAAATTGTTTTTTTGTTTTTCCTTTTTTACTTAACCGCTACTAAAAAGGAGTGCAAAAATACAAATATTAATCTTGTTCTACAATATTTTAATCCTTATTTTTAGGGCAAACTCTCATTTTTATTTTTAACACTTTTAATAAATACTGATTATCCCAACCTGCTTTTAGTCTTTTCCCTTTAATTCCTTGTTTCTCTGCCTTTTCATTTTTTAATAGATTTAGAGCAATTTTTAGTAAGACAGAATAATTTTGAGAAGCATTACCTGCTCTTTTTTTTAGAGGCATCTTCTG
>CAZWNY010000005.1:0-27923 GCA_964635575.1 uncultured Kordia sp.
GGTTTTTGGTTATTTTAGTTAATACTTTAGCGGTTAATCCTGTTTTTTTTTTTTTCTAATTCTATATATATTTTATTAGACGATATGTATGCCATTTCCATTCCTGAGAAGAATGCAGAGAGCAATAGCATAATTATTATAACGGTAATTTGAAATAGCATAGGTGGTAAAATTAAGTAAAAAAACACTACCATAAGTAGTGTTTTTAAAATTATTTACTATTTTTATTTTTGTAATAGTCGTCAAATCGTTTGCGGTATTTTTTGTTAAAAAAAAATTTAAAAATTACTAAAATTGCTGCTCCAAAAAGTAGATATGACATTCCTCTATCTTCATTCCAACCTACAATTGCTTTATAGATAAATAACACTACAAAACCTAAATATGCTGCTTGAAATATGTTTGCTAATTTATTCATTTATTTTTGTTTTAATTCGTTAAATTTTCTTTTTCTTCTTTTATATATTGTTCTCCATCATTGTCTAATGATGTAAATATTGTAAAATCTTCGTTGGCATCGAAACCTCCTTTACCAATATTATAACCTCCATCTTCTGCTTCGTATTTATATTCCGAGTTTGTGAATAACCATTTTGTTTTTTGATCGTAATATAATTGTTCTGCGGTTAGTACTTTACCATCATTTGTTACCACTTTTACGTTTCCTCTTAAGTCGATTAAATCTGTTTCGTTATATAGGATTGCATAATTTGAGGTTACGGTTGTTTTTTGTTTTTTATCATCAAAAAAATAAACTTCTAATCCTTTTGGAAATGTGGTGTACGAAAACTTTTTATTAGAAAAATCTATCATTTTATCGCTAATAAGATGAATTTTTACTTCACCTGAATCAGTGTGTTTTAAATTTATATATTCTGTTATTGATGCGGGTTTTTTTGATATTTGATGTAGTTTTTTAATATCATTATAATTACTTGTACAAGCAAAAAGAACAGTTACGATGGTTATCGTAACTGTTCTTTTTATAATATTTAGTTTGTTTTGCATTATAGTGCTGGCACTTTTACGCTTCTACCAATCCAACATCCTATTTTTATAGTTTGTCCTGATTTTCCTGAAGAAAAAACATCTTCTCTACTTGGCGCTTTTCCGTTATAACTAGCTGCTGTTTTAGTCGCTAAGCTTTTTAATGCTGCGCTTACTTTTCCTGCTTTAATTGCGGTGTTAGCTGCTAACCAAAACGTTGCTCTTTTTTCAAAAGTTGTTGTGCCACAGCTGTTAGCTGAACTTGCGTACATATTTGCAATTAATAAATATGCTTTTCCGAAGGACGGCTGTACTGACAATGCTTTATTTGCATAAGTACGTGCGGCGGTTTTTTTTCCTCTTTTTTTATTCATTACTGCTAATTTATAATATACTTTAGCTTTATCAAAACCGTCTGTATTTAAATTTGCTGATTCGTTATAGTATTTTTCGGCACTAGTAATGTCTCCTTTTTTAACACTTAACATTCCTAAATAATATGCTGTTTTAGCAGATGGCTCTAAGTAATGAAAAGTTTTTACTAATTTTTTAAATAGTGGTGCATCGGCACAATCTTTACCTGCCAACCTACTTGCTGCTTTACGCAACCAAGTTAAGTTTGTTTTATTAGCTTCAAAGTTTTTTTCGAATAAAGGCACTAACTTATCGCAGTTTGCTCTGTCTCCTAATTCTTTATCTACTCCTTTTGCTATTTGCGAAAAACCTTTTAAAAAGCTATTGTAACTTTTTAGTCTTCTTTTTTCTTTAGCGGTAATACTTCCGTTTTCTACTTTTATTAATAAAGCATCTACTTTTGCAGTAATTCTTTTGTTTTCCAATTCAATTTTATTAGAAATAACAGAGTACAGATTTACCAGGTGTTGAAAATCTTCATCTCCCATATCATACATATCTACTTCTAATTTAAAGTATGTATATATTGCTTTTGGGTTTTGAAAAGATTTTGAATCAGTTTTAAATGCGTGGTCAAAAATTTCAAATTGAGATGCTAATGTTCCTATTTTTTGGTCAAACAACAATTGTCCTATTTTTGCTTCTGTTTTTCCTACTTTATATTTTGAAGGCATGTGTTGTACACTTTCTTTATATAACGCAATTAAATCGTTTATTAAAATTGTTTTTTCTGCACCTGTAGCTAATTTAATTTTATGCTTTAGTATTTTTTCTCCGTAAGTATAAATTGCGTTGTTTAATGTTGGACATGTTTTACGTACAAACATCCAAGGTGTAAATGCGGCTTCATAGTTTTTTATTTTTACTGCTTCTGAAAATAGTGATAGTTTCTCCATACACGCTTCATTTTTTTGTGCATTTGCGCTAAAAAGTGAAAGGAACACTATTAGTAATAAGGTAAATTTCGTTTTCATATCTTTAAATTTTAAGTTGTTAGTCTATTTTTCTTCTTTGGAACCATTTATCGTTAAACGAGAAACCTATATTTAAGTTAAAGAAATTTTCTTTTATCAGGTTGGCATCAGTTGTTCCTCTGCTACCGTATTCAATTCCTATATTCATGTTTGAAAATGCTCGTCCTACAGGTAATCCTATTCCAAAAGACATGCCAAACTCATTAATTTGTTCGTTATTTACTATTAAACCTGTATTTTCAAATCTCATTCCTGCTCTATATGTTACTTTTTGCAAGTAACTTGTTAATGAGTTGTATTTTGGTATATAAAATCCTCCTACTGCTATTTTTCTTGAGTTTTCGAATCTCATATTGGTAGCTCTAAAAGTTCTGTTTACTAATTGACTTGTGGTTAATGTTGTAAAATCTATCCCTACAAACCATTTTTTTGGTTTGCTTAATCCTGTTCCTATATTAAATTTTGATGGTAATTTAATATTTGTAATTGCTTGACTACCTAATTCGTTTACTATTAAATCTTTTGGAAATGCAAACCCTGATGGCAACCAAAATACAGATGCTGTTGTTCTTTTATTTCTTGATTTTAAATTTGCTGTTGGTCTATAAGTTGCACCTGATATTAATTGCAATTTATCGGTTATCATTTTTCGATAAATCACCCCGAAATTAATCGACGCCCCCAACAGCCTAGAGCTATTAATTTCCTGTGCATCATATTGCAACCCTGTTATATAAGTTCCTGTGTTTTCTATTCCACCAAAACTATAACTGACATCTACACCTAATGAAATCTCTTTATTAATTGCATATCCTGCTGCCAAAAACACTCTGTTCAAACCTCCTTTTCCTCTATATCTCGCATCTCCTATAACGGCACTGGATCTATCTGCAAATCCTTTTTTATAACCGACCGAAGTTTGTGGCATTAAACCAAAGCTCATTCCTAATCTTCCCATCGGAAGACCTATTGCAAAATAATCTAACGATGTTGTAGATCCTTTTACTGATGTTGTATTGGTTTCTAGTGTTGTAAATTTTTGATTACCTCCAACTTCATATGTTGTTAGCTCTAATACTCCTAAAGATGCTGGGTTTCTTAGGTTTAAGTGAATACTATCTGCATATATACTTAAACCTCCCATAGCTTTATTTTCTACAGTGCCTCTAAATTTTTCTTCTCCTAGACCAAAAAACGAATATGGTGAGGCACTACCTTCTTGAGCATTTGCGTTTAAAGACGCAAGGGCTACAAAAACTATTATTATTTTTTTAATCATTTAAACTTGTATTGATTTGTAATATGTAATTTAAACCTTCTAAAATAAAATTTGAATTGGCAAATATGCTACTTTTTAATCTTTTAGACAAGAAAACTGCATCTCCTCCTGTTAAAATTACTGTTAATTTTGAATACTTTAACATATATTGCTCAATTACTCCATCTATCTCGTGTAAAATCCCGTTTATAACTCCTGAATGAATGCTACTTTCGGTTGAGTTACCAATAAAAAAATTAGATTGACTTGGTTTTAATAACGGAAGGCTAGCTGTTAAATTATGAAGTGCTTCGTACCTGCTGAATAATCCTAACGAAATTGCTCCGCCTAAGTATTGGTTTTTTTTGGTTATAAAGTCGAATGTTACACAGGTACCTGCGTCTATAACGAGTACATTTTTTGCAGGATATTGATGCGCTGCTGCTGCAATAAGCGCAATTCTATCTGCTCCAAGTGTTTTAGGTGTAGCATATTTATTTTGAAATGGGATTTTAACCTCTTCATTTAGTAGTACTAATTTTACTAAACTACGGAGTTCTTTTTCTTCTTTTTTTGTAAAAACATCTACTGACGATACTATTGCGTGTTTAATTAAAGGGTGTTCTTTAATTATTTTTTTTACGGCACTTAATAAGTTTTCATGTGGTACGATTTTTTTTTCTATTATTTTATTTAACTGATAAACAGCTACTTTTGATTGTGTGTTTCCTTTATCTATAATTAAATTCATTTGTAAAAATTTAGATTACAAATGTACGGAAGAAAAAAAACAAAAAAATGTTTTGTGTATCTAAAAAACTGCATTATATTTGCACCCGCAATCATGCAACGGTGCCTTAGCTCAGTTGGTAGAGCAATGGACTGAAAATCCATGTGTCCCTGGTTCGATTCCTGGAGGCACCACTATTAAAAACAAAAAACCTTTATAATCAATTGATTATAAAGGTTTTTTTACTTAAAATTATTAATTGTTTTACTTCAAAATTTCGGGTTTTACAATCTAATTTCAAGGGTTATATTTTTATCGACAACATTAAATTGAGCATCTTCAAATTGTGGAGGACCATAACTCATTGGGTTATTAGACATTCCGTAACTCTCTTTAGGCATTCCGTTTGTTTCAAAATCCATTCGGTTATTACTATTTTCATCATGAAGTGCCATTATAGCGTATGTTCCTTCAACTACATTAGTAAAAGTAACGGTTGTTTTTCCGTCTTTAATTTCACTTATTTTATTTTGTAATCCTTTTGCTTTCATAAAGGTTTTGGCGCTATGCAACCCAAAAAGAAGCACTCCTTTGTCGTTTGACACATTGTTTACGGTTACTGTAATTGTTATTCCTTTATTTAAGTTTTCTGTTTGTGCTTTTGCAACAATACTTGCGCATAATAGTGTACATAATAATACAATCGTTTTCATAATATTTTTTATTTTATTTGAGATTCGTAATTAAAAAAAAGCGCAACTCACTTATTTATAGGCTTTTAGTGGTTGTTTTTCGTTTTTCATCATTTTTAAATAAACTCCGATTAACAATTTCATTATTAATAGCATTACTATCCATAGTTATAATTTGTTTTCGAATAATGGTGTTACTTAATTTTGGAAATCAAATAAATTCGAAAATTCGGCTTGCATCAATATTATAATGTGATGCTGAATGTACAGCTTCCTTGTTTTTTATAATTAACATTTGTGGCGATTGGTGTATTACCTGAAACTTAAATCCTACCTCATCGGAAACATTTCTATAATTTAATAAATCTAAATAATACAAATCAACATCATTTTTAGTTAAGTTATAATTTTTTACAAACTTATTCATTACCATACTACTGATATTGCAACGTGTAGAATGTTTAAAGACAATTTGTAGTTTTTTTGTTGATTTTTTTTTAATATCTTCTAACTGATTTATATTGGTTAAAAAAATCCAAGGCAATACTTTTTCGTCCTTCTTTACAGTTGTACTTCCAAATATTTTTTTAAAAATTCCCATAATCTATGTAATTGTTTTTTTATGTATAAAGTAAGCCTATAAATTTAAAATCATTATTTACAGGAACCGTTACAAATATTAAATCAAAAAATACCACGAAATATACGTGGTATTTTTATGGTTTTATTTTCGGACGGAATTACTTTCCTAACATTCCTTTTTTCAAATCTTTATCTGCTGGAACGCTACCTAACCAAATACCAAATAACGCTTTTTTAAATGCCAAGCCTGCTATACTTCCTTTTTTCTTGCCGTTTTTATACACTACTGTTTTGCCATTAGCATATACAATATCAAAAACATTACCTGCAGTAATTTCATTATTAAAACAAGCTACAAACATTGCTTTTTCGGCAGCTGTTGCTTTACCTGTTGTAGAGTTTTCAAATCCTTCTTTTACTGCTCCAACCATTTTACTTTGCGACACCATACTACTTACAATATGTAATTTTATTGCCATAGGAGCATCTGAATTAATAACTGTATTGGCATTAGATGATTTTGTTTGCACATATAAAGCTCCTACATACAAATCAAACCATAGTTTTTCACGCATCCCTGCTCCGTTTAACTCCATTGATTCTCCAGACAAGGTTACTTTATTTGGTAAAGTAACATCTCCTACTTTTGTTTGTGCTGTTGTAAAGTTTGTACTTACAATTAATGCGAATACTAATAATAAATTTTTCATTTTTTTTTCATTTTTTAATTAATAATTAAGTTTTAAAAACCGCTTTTAAAACATTCGTATTGCTTTTATTTTCAGATCATTATATCTGTTTTTCTTTTAGTCTTTTTAAAGATACGTTAAGTTCATAACCTAACAGTAATATGTTTGAATTGAGCCAAATATACAACATCAAAATCAAAATAGCTCCGATTGAACCATATAATTCATTATATTGAGCGAAATTTTGAACGTAAATACCAAATAAATAAGTAGTTACTAAAAATAATATGGTCGATAAAACTGCTCCTGCGGTAAAATATTTTTTCTCCATTTTTTCACCCGATCCAAAATAGTAAAACATGGCAATAACCGTGTAAAACATAATAGTAAATATAATATACTTTGCAATTGTTATTCCTATTAAATCACTTTTTATTAATCCGTAACTGGTTAAATTTTGAACAATATAAATTTCGACAATAGGTATTGTTATTACTGTTAAAAACAAAAACAATGCCAAAAGTAATGCTACCCAAAATGCGGTAAGATATTGTTTTATAAAATTTACACTAATTTTTGTATGATAAGATTCTTGAAAACCACTAAACAATGCACTTACACCGTTTGCCATTAAAAGCATCGAAAATAAAAACGAAGTAGATAATAATCCTCCACGTTTTTTTTCAAAAATATTTGCAGTCGTATCTTGAAAAACGTCTAAGGTGTTTGGCGGGAAAACACTTTCTAAAAACGGTAAAAAATCTTCTTGATAATCAATGAAAGGAATATATGGCAATAAATTAATAATAAATAATAAAAACGGAAATAGTGCCATAAAAAAGCTATACGATATGGATCCTGCTCGCATAGTTAATGCGCCTCTAAAAATACCTATACCATACATTTCTAATACTTCATATAAGGATAACCCTTGTAATCCGGGTATTTTTATACGTCTGCTTATTTCAAATACAAAGTGCAGTAAACGTGCGCTTATATACTTTAAGGTTTTAATTATACGATATATTTTTTCTGCAAGCATACTATTATTTAACGGCTTTTAAACTTAAATCTAAATTATAAATCGAATGTGTTAATGCGCCTGATGAAATAAAGTTTACACCACAATTTGCGTACGCTCTAGCTGTTTTTTCGTTAATTCCTCCAGAGGATTCTGTTAAGCATTTGTTACCTATTAAATCTACTGCTTTTTTAGTGTTTTCATAATTAAAATTATCAATTAATATTCTGTACACTCCTGAAACACTTAGTATTTTTTCAATTTCAGATAAATTACGAGCTTCTACTATTATTTTTAAATCTTTATTGTTTTCTTTTAAATATGTTTTTGTTTTCTCTATAGCTTTTACTACTCCACCTGCAAAATCAATATGGTTATCTTTAATCATAATCATATCATACAATGCAAAACGATGGTTTACTCCGCCTCCAATTTTAACTGCCCATTTTTCTAACGCTCTAATACCTGGTGTGGTTTTTCGGGTATCTAAAATTTGTGTGTCTGTACCTTTTAACAAGTTAACAAATGATTTTGTTTTTGTAGCAATTGCACTCATTCGTTGCATTGCATTTAATGCTAACCGTTCTGCTTTTAATATACTTTGTGATTTTCCTGATACATAAAAAGCAATATCTCCATATTTTACCTCGCTACCATCTTTTATTAAGGTTTCTACTTTTAAATCGGCATCTACATAAGTAAATACTTGTTTTGCAAATTCTACACCTGCTAAAACACCTTTATCTTTTACTAATAACTTAGCTTTTCCCGTAGCGTTTTCGGGTATGCAAGATAGTGACGTATGGTCACCATCTCCTACGTCTTCACGTATGGCATTTGCTATTATTAAATCTATTTCTTTTTGAAATTGTACTTTTGAAATCATTTTAAAAAATTTTAATACTGACAAAAATATAAAAAAGGTTTATTTTTGAACTACATTTTTACAATTATCATTACATGCAAATAAAATTAATAGTAATCGGAAAAACCGATGACAGACAATTAATTGCTTTAATTACGCAGTACGAAAGCCGGTTAAAGCATTATATTAAATTTAATTTCGACATTATTCCTGATCTTAAAAATGTTAAAAATTTATCCGAAAAACAACAAAAAGAGAAAGAAGGGGAACTTATTTTAAAAAAAATAGCTGCTACGGATGTTTTAATTTTGTTAGATGAAAACGGTAAAGATTTTACTTCAATAGGTTTTTCTGATTATTTACAAAAAAAAATGAATACCGGTATTAAACAATTGGTGTTTGTAATTGGCGGACCTTATGGTTTTTCTGAAACTGTATATAAAAAAGCACAAGGAAAGGTGGCGTTTTCTAAAATGACTTTTTCACACCAAATGATTCGTCTTTTTGTAGTTGAACAAATTTATAGAGGTTTTACGATTTTAAAAAATGAACCTTATCATCATCAATAAAAAAATAGTTTTTTTAAATTAACTACACATTAAATCTAAAGTTCATTAAGTCGCCGTCTTGCACAATGTATTCTTTTCCTTCAATACGCATTTTCCCTGCTTCTTTTACTTTAGTTTCGCTACCATATTCAATATAATCGGAATACGACATTACTTCTGCTCTAATAAATCCTTTTTCGAAATCGGTATGTATAACTCCTGCTGCTTGTGGCGCAGTATTTCCTACTGTAACTGTCCAAGCTCTTACTTCTTTTACGCCTGCGGTAAAATAGGTTTGTTGGTTTAATAAGGTATATGCACTACGGATTAAACGCGCTGCCCCTGGTTCTGACAGTCCAATGTCTTCTAAAAATATTTGTTGCTCTTCATAGTCTTCTAATTCTGCAATATCAGATTCTGTTGCAACGGCTAAAATAATAATTTCAGCATCTTCATTTTTTACAGATTCTCGGATTGTTTCTACATAAGCGTTACCGTTTTTTGCTGATGCATCATCTACATTACAAACATATAAGACGGGTTTAGAGGTTAGTAATTGAAACTCATTAACTAATACGGTTTCTTTTTCGTTAAATTCCATTGACCGCACCGATTTTCCTTCCTCTAAGGTTTCTTTTAATTTCTTTAAAGTGGTTTGTTCTAAAACAGCTTCTTTATCGCCTGTTTTTGCAGCTCTGTTTACTTTTTCTAAACGTTTATCTACTGTTTCTAAATCTTTTAATTGCAATTCAAAATCAATAATTTCTTTATCCCTTACTGGATTTACGGTAGTTTCTACGTGTACAATATTATCGTTATCAAAACAACGTAATACGTGTATAATGGCATCACATTCTCTAATATTAGCTAAAAATTTATTACCTAAACCTTCTCCTTTACTTGCTCCTTTTACTAAACCTGCAATATCAACTATTTCGACTGTTGCTGGTACTACTTTTTCTGGGTTTACTATTTTTTCTAACTTTGTTAATCTGTTATCGGGTACATTTACTACTCCAATATTTGGTTCGATAGTACAAAAAGGGAAGTTTGCACTTTGTGCTTTTGCACTTGACAAACAATTAAATAAGGTCGATTTTCCTACGTTTGGTAATCCTACAATTCCTGCTTTCATAATTCTATATTATTCTTTTAAAAGCGGCAAAAATACAGCTTTTAATTGGTTATTTTATATTGTCGTACCACAAAAAAATGATAAAAATTGTGCTACTTTTAAAATGATTATAGTTAACAATTTTAACGTATAATTATGCACTTGGATGCATAAATTTTTGTTTTGCTAATAATTGTTCTTCTGTTTCTATCACATCATCATCTGGCACACAACAATCTACTGGGCAAACTGCTGCACATTGTGGCTCTTCATGAAAACCTTTACATTCCGTACATTTATCAGGCACTATGTAATAAACTTCGTCACTTACAGGTTCTTGAGCGCCTTCTGCGTTAATCGATTTTCCGTTAGTTAGTACTAAATCGCCTTTTAATTCCGTACCATCAGCATATCGCCAATCGTCCGAAGCTTCATATATTGCTGTATTTGGACATTCTGGCTCACATGCGCCACAATTTATACATTCATCTGTTATAATTATTGCCATAATTTATTATTCTCTTTTATTCAAATATTTGGTTTTCTTTCTTATTACAATTCTTACCTTTGCAACTTTAAACCGCTATTTTTCAGTTTACAAAAATAACGCCAAAATTATTTAGATACAAATTAAATGAATCAATTAAATAAGAGAATTTTAGCCTTTACACAATTAGGACATTTTTTAAGTCAATTTACTACAACTGGTATTGAAAAAAAAGAAGCTATTTTACAAAACGATTTGTTTTTTGATGCGTTTAAAATGCAAGTAGAACGTGCTGAGGAATTTAATGGTTGGTTTACTAAAAAAAACGTATTGTTTGCTTGTGAAGGCTGGAGCAAACAACTAAATGAAGATGACTTAACTAATTTTACTGATGCATATAATTTTAGCAACGCTAATAAAACGGTAGCAGTAATTATGGCAGGAAACATTCCGTTAGTTGGTTTTCATGATTTTTTATCGGTTTTACTTTCAGGATGTTCTGTTTTAATAAAACAATCGTCTAACGACACACATTTACTCCCTGTTTTGGCAAAATATTTAGAAGCTATTGAACCTTCTTTAAAAGGAAAAATTATATTTAATCCAGGTAAACTCGAAAACTTTGATGCCGTTATTGCAACAGGAAGCAACAATACTGCTCGTTATTTTGATTATTATTTCGGAAAATACCCATCTATTATTCGACAAAACAGAAACTCTGTAGCCTTATTAACGGGTAATGAAACCGAAAAAGATTTAAATAATTTAGCTGATGATATTTTTAGATATTTTGGGTTAGGTTGCCGAAGTGTTTCTAAATTATTTGTACCAAAAGGGTATAATTTTGACGCCTTTTTCAATGCCATGTTTTCCTATAAAGACATTATAAGTAGTGCAAAATATGCGAATAATTACGATTACAACAAAGCCGTATATTTAATGAGTTTGTTTGATTTGTTAGAAAACGGTTTTTTAATGCTTAAAGAAGATGAAAGCTATGCATCGCCAATTTCTTCTGTTTTTTATGAATATTATGAAAATGAAACGCAACTAAAACAAAAACTAAAAGGCGATACCGATAAAATACAATGTATTGTCGCAAAAAATATAATCTCAAACGAAATCAGTTTTGGAGATACTCAAAAACCAAAATTAACCGATTTTGCTGATGGTGTTGATACCCTAAAATTTTTAGAAAACCTATAAATATGGAAAACTCCGAGTTAATTAGCATTGTAATGCCTGTTAAAAACACGGAGTTATATGTAACGGAATGTTTAACCTCTATACATAATCAAACCGAAAAAAACTGGGAATTATTAGTCGTAAATGACAACTCTACCGACAACACGCTTTTTATTCTAAAAAAGTTCGCTCTTTCAGATAATCGCATACACGTTTTTAACAATAAAGGCACCGGTATTATTGACGCTTTACGTTTAGCATATTCTAAAAGCAAAGGCACTTACATTACTCGAATGGACGCAGACGATATAATGCCTAAACACAAGTTAGCGACACTAAAACAACTATTACAAAATAATGGTAATGGTTTTATTGCTACTGGTTTTGTACAGTATTTTGCAGATTACACTATTGGCAATGGTTATCGGAAATACGAAAATTGGCTAAACGCTTTAACTCAAAACGGAAATAATTTTAATGAAATTTATAAAGAATGTGTGATTCCTTCTCCGTGTTGGATGGTTTATAAAGTTGACTTTGAAAAATGTGAGGCATTTACCTCAAATAGATATCCTGAAGATTATGATTTAGCTTTTCGATTTTATAAATACGGTTTAAAGATAGTTCCTACTACAAAAATATTGCATTTTTGGAGAGATTATAGCCATCGTACATCAAGAACAGATGAGAATTATGCCGACAATACTTTTTTAAGCATTAAAATCCATTACTTTTTAAAACTTGAGTATCAACAAAACAAATCCCTTGTACTTTGGGGTGCAGGAAAAAAAGGAAAAACTATTGCCCAACAATTAATTAAAAAAAATGTCGTATTTCAATGGGTTTGCAACAATCCGAAGAAAATAGGAGTATCTATTTATAATACATTGCTTACATCCGAAGAAAATATTATAAACAATAATAAACAACAATTTATTATTGCTGTTGCCAATTTTGACCAACAACAACAAATTAAAAAACGCTTACAACAATTAAATATCACCGATTATTATTTTTTCTGTTAAACAAAAACAACTATTCAACAAACAACTCGTATATTTACCCAATTATATTTAACAATACACAAAACTCTATTTATGAAAAAGCATAATTTTAGCGCAGGACCATGTATTTTACCAAAAGAAGTATTGAAACAAGCTGCTGCTGCCGTTTTAAATTTTGATAATTTAGATTTATCTTTAATCGAAATTTCTCATCGAAGTAAAAACTTTGTAAACGTAATGGAAACCGCCCGTAACTTAGTTTTAGAATTATTAAATTTAGAAAACAAAGGATATACCGCTTTATTTTTACAAGGAGGAGCAAGTTTAGAGTTTTTAATGACTCCATATAACTTAATGAAAACAGACGGTAAAGCTGCATATACCAACACTGGTACTTGGGCGAAAAAAGCAATAAAAGAAGCCAAATTATTAGGTAATGTTGTTGTTGTAGGATCATCAGAAGATAAAAACTATTCTTATATCCCAAAAGGATATACCATCCCTACAGATGTCGATTATTTTCACTGCACTAGTAACAACACTATTTCAGGAACACAAATGAAAGATTTCCCTAAATTTGATGGAATTACAGTTTGTGATATGAGTTCAGATATCTTTTCCCGTGAATTAGATTTTTCTCAATTCGACTTAATTTATGCAGGAGCACAAAAAAACATGGGACCAGCAGGCGCAACTTTAGTTGTTATAAAAAATGAAATATTAGGAAAAACAGGAAGAACAATACCGTCAATGTTAGATTATCAAATACATATTGATAAAGATAGTATGTTTAATACACCCGCAGTTTTTCCTATATATGTATCTATGTTAACCTTACAATGGTTAAAAAAATTAGGTGGTGTAAAAGCTATTGAAAAAATTAATAACGAAAAAGCAAATTTATTATATACTGAAATTGATAACAATCCGAATTTTAAAGGCAATACTGCCGTTGAAGACCGAAGTACTATGAATGTTACCTTTTCATTAACAGATGAAAGTAAAAAAGAAGCTTTTGATAAACTTTGGAACGATGCTGGAATTAACGGATTAAACGGTCATCGAAGTGTTGGTGGTTACCGAGCGTCAATGTATAACGCATTACCATTGGAAAGTGTAAAAGTTTTAGTACATGCAATGCAACAACTATAACTTAACTTAAACTCAAATTAAACATGAAAATATTAGCAAACGATGGCATATCACAAAGCGGGATAGACGCTTTAAAAGCAGGTGGTTTTGAAGTAATTACCACAACCGTAGCGCAAGAACAATTAATAAATTACATTAACGAAAATAACATTACAGGTTTATTAGTACGTAGCGCAACTACTGTTCGGAAAAATTTAATAGACGCTTGCCCTTCATTAAAATTAATTGGTCGTGGTGGTGTTGGTATGGATAATATTGATGTAGATTATGCTCGAAAAAAAGGGCTACACGTAATTAATACGCCAGCAGCATCGTCAGCTTCTGTTGCCGAATTAGTGTTCGCGCATTTATACGGAATGGTACGTTTTTTACACCAATCAAATCGAGAAATGCCTTTAGAAGGTGATAAAAACTTTAAAGCATTAAAGAAAAACTTTGCTGCAGGTGTTGAACTTAGAGGAAAAACGCTAGGTATTATTGGTTTCGGACGCATCGGACAGGAAGTTGCCAAAATAGCACTAGGTGTTGGCATGAAAGTTATTGCTTCTGAAAACTCAATAGCTGAAAAAAATATTACAGTTTCCTTTTTTGACGGACAACAGGTAAATTTTAAAATAAAAACTATTAATAAAGAAGATTTATTAAAAGAATCCGATTTTATTACTTTACATGTTCCTTCTCAAAAAGAATATGTAATTGGAAAAACTGAACTGGCATTAATGAAAAAAGATAGCGGTATTATAAACGCCGCTCGTGGTGGTGTTTTAGACGAAGTTGCTTTAGTAAATGCAATTGAAAATAAACATATAAAATATGCTGCTTTAGATGTTTTTGAAAATGAACCTAAACCAGAAATTCAATTATTAATGAACCCCGAACTGTCAATAACTCCACATATTGGAGCAGCTACTTTACAGGCACAAGACAGAATTGGAACCGAATTAGCTAGTCAAATTATTAATTTGTTAAAATAAAAACCGAATAGCACTCTATTTGCAATAATTCGTAAAATGCTTCTAAAAAGTTGTATTTACTGATTGAGACTAAGTTGTTCAAAAAAAACTTACATTTTAGTGTATAAAAAAGGTCTTGTAAATACAAGACCTTTTTTTATTTAATGGGTGGAAGATGGGATTCGAACCCACGACCCTCGGTACCACAAACCGATGCTCTAACCAACTGAGCTACAACCACCATTTTTTATTTTTACTTCTTTGTTTGAAATGCAATAAATAATATATTAATTGCGGTTGCAAATGTAAACAATAATCTTTCATTTTTAAAATAAAAAAATGTTTTTTTTGTTTTTTTTAACACAAACAAATTTCCTCTCTTCTGATATTAAAAAAACAAACCAATAACTTTTATCGAAGAGCTCGATAACAGATTATTATAAACTATTTTTATCATTGTTGGTCTTACAAAAAAACTTCACTACTAAGATAAACCTTGGTTGTAATTACTTTACTTAATCATTTTTTTATATGGTCTAAACATACAATATAAACCAAGACATATAAAAGGAATACTCAGCCATTGACCTGTAGATAATTCTGCAATACTACTTAGTGATTTTTCAAAACCACCTTGCGATTTTTTATAATATTCGACCACAAAACGCACCGACCAAAGTAATACTAAAAATAGTCCAAAAATATAAAAAGGTTTATCTTTTTTATTGGTTTTCCAATAGGTAAAGTACAGAATTAAAAATACAAAAATGTATGAAATAGATTCGTATAGTTGTGCAGGATGCCGTAGAGGAACCGCTTCTAAAAGGTATGTGAATTTTGGGTTATTGGCAATTGCTTCATATGCTTTATTTGCGTTGCTAATTCCTGTTGCTTGTATTGCTTGATATTGATTGTAAAATCTTTTAATAAATCGGAAACCGTATTCATTTTGAGTTATTTTCCCTATGATTTCAGAATTCATTAAATTACCTAAACGCACAAAAATAGCACCAAAAGCAACAGGAATAACAATACGATCTAGTAACCAAGATACTTTAATTTCAGCGTGTTTTTTATGATATAAACACATAGCAATAATAACTCCTATAGCTGCACCATGACTCGCTAAACCTGCAATACCTGTAAATTTAAAAGGATTAAATTTAAAAGGTAAAATAATTTCTAATAAATGTTGTTGATAATATTCCCAATCATAAAAAAACACGTGTCCTAAACGAGCGCCTAATAAAACAGAAACTACACTATAAACAAATAAAGTATCTAATTTTTCTAAATCAATATTTTCTTTTTCAAAAATTTTTTTCATAATTTGCAATCCTACTAAAAAAGCAATTACAAACATTAAACTATAGTATCTTATCGGCAAAGGACCTAATTGTATGAGTGTATCGTTTGGAATCCAATTCACACTAAATAATGAAATCATAAATTATTGTTTTAAAAAAAAGTAAAGATAGATATTCTGGTTGTAATTTTTAATACATTTTTGTCAATTATTGCAATTCGACAGTTAAAAAAACATCTTTTAACGGCCATTCACCTTTATCTGTAGTTTCTTTTGCAATTTCATCTACCACGTTTAACCCTTTAGTTACGTATCCAAAAACGCTGTGTTCCATGTTTAAATGATGTAAACCTTTACGCTTATGTACAATAAAAAACTCAAAAGCATCAGAGCGCTTTTTAGGGTTGTTATTCCACCTTCTTGCGGCAGATAATACACCTCTATGATGTTTATATTGCTTATTAAATTCAGGAGGAATTTTATATGACCCTATTTTTTTACGAAGTTTACTGGTTATTGGATGATCAGATTGTCCTGCTTGTATAATAAAATCGGCTACAACTCTATGAAAACAAGTAGTATCAAAATATCCTTGGTTTACTAAAAAAATAAAGTTTGCTCTGTGTAAAGGTGTGTGTTTATAAAGTTGAATGTGAATATTTCCTAATCTTGTTTTTATAATTACTTTTGTTTGCGGGTGATTTTTTCCGTAATCTGTTAAAAAAGAAATCAAAATTTGTTGTGTTATCAATGTCTTATTGTTCGTTTTTTCAACATTAGCTTTAGTAGTTTTTGGTGCTTTTTTATTATTTACAATTTTAGTCTTTTTAGTATCCGTTTTAGTTTGTGTATCTTGGCAACTATAAATAGTAAAAATAAGACCCATAAAAATAATTATTTTTTTTAACATGATATTAAAACACTTTCAGAAATTAATTCCAAAAATAGAAAATTCTACTTTACCAGGTGTCGAATCGCAGTTTAAATTAGCACCCATAATGCGTAAGAAATTAGGTGTAAACTTAAATATGTTAAAATTAAACCCAAAAAAGTCAGCGGTCTTAATGCTTTTGTATCCTAATAATAAGAATGGAGAGTTGGTATTGATTTTTATGTTACGTAAAACCTATAAAGGCGTACACTCTAACCAAATATGTTTCCCTGGAGGAAAATCAGAAAATCAAGATAAAAATTTAATGCAAACAGCATTACGAGAAACTTTTGAAGAAATTGGTGTGCAAGCATCAAAAATAAAAATAATAAAAGCATTAACTAAAGTATATATACCGCCAAGTAATTTTTTGGTACAACCGTATTTAGGGTTGCTTACTCAAAAACCAAATTTTGTTTTAGAAAAAAATGAGGTCGAAAAACTAATCGAAATTCCTTTACATTGTATTTTAGATGATTCTTATATTAGCTCAAAAAACATCACAACATCATATGCTAAAAATATAAATGTACCCATTTTTAAATTAAATGAAAATGTAATTTGGGGTGCAACAGCAATGATGTTAAGTGAGATAAAAGATTTATTACGATTAATTAATAATTAATTCTTTACATTTGTAATACCTAAAACTTAAAACTATATGGGATTTTTTAAACAAAACCCTTTCGGACATATCTTATTTTTAAAAAAATTATTAATTAGAGTAATCGCGCTTCTTACGCATAGACGTTATAGAGGTTTTAATGAATTAAAAATTGAAGGTTCGGAAATTATTAAAAACTTACCAGAAGCAAACGTGCTTTTTGTAGCGAATCATCAAACCTATTTTGCAGATGCCATTGCGATGTTTCATGTATTTAATGCTAGTTTAAGTGGTCGAGAAGATTCTATAAAAAATATAGGATATATTTGGCAACCTAAATTAAATATATATTATGTGGCAGCTAAAGAAACCATGAAATCTGGGTTTTTACCTAAATTATTTGCCTATGCAGGAGCAATAAGTATTGATAGAACTTGGCGTAGCAAAGGAGAAAACGTAAATCGACAAGTAAACACTAGCGATGTAAACAATATTGGCACTGCTTTAAAAGATGGTTGGTTAATTACATTTCCACAAGGTACAACAACGCCGTTTAAACCTATCAGGCGTGGTACTGCTCATATTATTAAAGAACACAAACCCATTGTAATACCTATTGTAATAGATGGCTTTAGAAGATCTTTTGATAAAAAAGGTTTACGAATAAAGAAAAAAGGAATTTTACAGTCTTTTATCATAAAAGAACCTTTAAAAATTGATTACAAAAACGATTCGATAGATGATATTGTTACTCAAATAGAATATGCAATTGAGCAACATGAATCCTTTTTAAAAGTAATACCGACCGAAACTCTGGAAGAAATAGAGGAATTAAATAAAACCAGACAATGGGAATATTAATGTAAAAAACGTTTTTAATAAAATTATAAAAACCGAGTAACAATAATTGTACTCGGTTTTTATTTTGGCTATTTTTTTTTAATTTATTTTTTTTAATTCGTTATAGTTGATGTTTAATTTATGTATTAAAAAACCATATAATATTTTGTAAAAAAACCATATCAGTAATAAAAAACCAATAATCGTAATTAAAATAATCCCAAATGTAATTAATAGTTGTGAGTTGTTTAATTGGGTGATTTTTTCTAACAATTCAGGGTCCTCATTAAAACTAAAAATTAATCCCAGCATAATTGAAATAAAAATACCTGTTAAATTATAAAGCACATAATACTTAATAATTTTACGGGTGTTAATAATGTTTTGCATTAAAATTTTAATACTATTAGTATTCGCTATTTTTTGATACGCTTTATATAACAAATAAACAAATAAAATACTTACTCCAAAAGTAAAAACAGTGAGTACGTTAAAAAACAATGTATTACTAGATTCTATGGTATCCATTCTTTCTTTCATAGAAGATGAAAATATAGATGGTATCATACTAATTGCTAACCAAAATAATAACTCGACAACACTAATGTAAAATAATTTTTTTACAATAGAAGAAGATTTTTTTTGCAACATCTCGCTAATTTCGGTAGCTGAAACAGTTGTATAATTGTTATTGGTTTTATTCCAATCCTTTTTAAGTAAGTCTAATTCCTTCATACTTTTACGGATTTAATATTTTTTTTAATTTATTTTTTACTCTATTCATTTTTACTCTCGCATTTACTTCTGTAATACCCATAGTTCCTGATATTTCTTTATAATTTTTTTCTTCTAGATATAAGAAAATAAGTGCTTTTTCTATGTCAGACAACTGTTTAATGGCACTGTACATTAATTGTAATTGTTCTCCTTGCAAATCATCATACTCATCTGCCTTAATTTTAAATTGTACGGCATCAAATTCTTGTGTTTTTACTTGTTTTTTCGACTTTCGATATAACGTAATAGCTGTATTTAACGCCACTCGATACATCCAAGTACTAAACTTAGAGTCACCTCTAAACTTCGGAAAAGCACGCCATAATTGTATCGTAATTTCTTGAAAAAGATCATTATGTGCATCATTATTGTTGGCGTACAATCTGCAAATTTTATGCACAATGTTTTGATTTTCCTCTAGGAGTGATGTAAAATTATGTTCGAGTTCGTTTTTCACAAATAAATAGGGCTTAACTCCAAGGTTGTTAATGATTATTACTAATTATATAGTATTAGTGTTTAAAAATACCATTTTGTTACGTATTTTTAAAGAAAACTAAGAAGTGCTTTACAATTTAGCGATATAAAAGTACAATTCGGTAACTTCTTTTTTTTATCCAAAAATAATAAGTAACATTTGTAGTGTAACATAAAAATAAACACGTATAAATAGAACGATATTATTGTAAATAGAAAGCGTGTAAAAAAACTGGACACAACTATTTTAAACCTTTATAAAAATGAAAAAAAAAATACTTATTATCGGTTTTGTTTGGGTAGAACCTAACTCATCTGCAGCAGGAACAAGAATGATGCAACTTATTAAGTTGTTTCAACAAAAAAACTATAAAGTACACTTTGCAACTACCGCTTTACCTACAAAATTTTCTGTATCATTAGAAGGTGAAAACATTTGTACTCAACAAATAGAATTAAACAACAACAGTTTTAATGAATATATTAAAACATTAAACCCTGATGTCGTAATTTTTGATCGTTTTATGATTGAGGAGCAATTTAGTTGGCGAGTAACTGAAAGTTGCCCAAACGCATTTAAAATATTAAACACTGAAGATTTACATTGTTTGCGAAAAACAAGACAAGAAGCATTTAAAAAAGAAGAGATATTTAAAACTTCACAATTAAAAAAAGCAACCATCACAAAACGAGAAATTGCAAGTATTTATAGATCCGATTTAACACTAATTATTTCTACCTACGAAATAAAATTGTTAAAAAACGAATTTAAAATACCCGATAATCTTTTATATTACTTGCCATTTTTAGCTACCAATTTAACAAAAAAACAAATACAAAATTTACCGAGTTTTAAAAATAGAAATCATTTTATGTGTATTGGTAATTTTTTACATGAACCTAATTGGGATATGGTTTTGTACTTAAAACAACGTATCTGGCCACTTATTCGTAAAAAACTTCCAAAGGCAGAATTACATGTTTATGGCGCATATACAACCGATAAAGTAAGGAAATTACATAATACAAAAGAAGGTTTTATAATAAAAGGAAGATCCGAAAATGTAGCAGAAACAATGCAAAAATATAAAGTATGCTTAGCTCCAATACGTTTTGGAGCAGGCATAAAAGGTAAATTTATAGATGCGATGCAAAACGGATTACCAAGCGTAACTACAACAATAGGTGCGGAAGGAATGCATGACAATTTAAGCTGGAGTGGTTACATTACAAATGACCCCTCAAAAATGACCGAAAACTTAATTACATTAAATACCAACGAAGTATTTTGGAGAAAAGCACAACAAAATGGATTTCACATTTTAAATACAATTTACGATAAAGAAATTTACAGCAACCATTTTATAGACAAAATAGAGGGCTTAAATTTGAATATAAAAACACATCGTGAAAGTAATTTTATAGGGAGTTTATTACAACATCACACTTTGCAAAGCACTAAATATTTGTCAAAATGGATTGCAGAAAAAAATAAATAATACTTTAAATTTACAAATGTTCAATTATTTTTTTTTCATTATTACAACTATTTTCCGATTAATATAAAAGTAATATCCTATTTTTAAAAGTAGTGTTTTTGTTTACAATTCTTTTTTTACACTTATAGAAAACCCTAAAAACATATTATTTAATGTATTCTATCTTTTTAACATCTTCGTTTCTAACGCTATCAAAAAAACCTTGTTCTGCCATCCAGTTTTCATTATAAATTTTGCTCATATAACGAGAACCATGATCTGGCAATAATATAACTACATTACTATTTTCATCAAACATTCCTTTATCGTTATACAATTTTGTGGCTTGTATTGCAGCTCCACTGGTATAACCTGCAAAAATACCTTCTGTTTTTGCTAATTCTCTTGCGGTATGTGCAGCATCTTCATCAGTTACTTTTATAAACTGATCTATTGCTTTAAAATCGGTTGCTCCAGGTATTACGTTTTTCCCTAACCCTTCTATTCGGTACGGATAAATTTCATTTTTATCAAATTCTTCTGTTTCATGAAAACTTTTTAATACTGATCCAAACGCATCTACTCCTAAAATTTTTATATTCGGATTTTGTTCTTTTAAATATTTTGCTGTTCCTGATATTGTTCCTCCTGTACCGCTACACGCTACAAAATGTGTTATTTCTCCGTTGGTTTGTTTCCAAATTTCTGGACCTGTTGTATGGTAATGTGCATCTATATTTAATTGACTAAAATATTGATTGATATAAATAGACCCTTTTAACTCTTGATGTAGCCTTTTTGCTACTTCATAATATGAGCGAGGATCGTCTGCCGTTACATTTGCTGGACAAACATATACTTTTGCGCCCATTGAGCGTAACATATCTATTTTATCTGGTGATGATTTTGAACTTACAGACAAAATACAATTGTATCCTTTTAAAACACTTACCATTGCAAGACTAAAACCCGTATTACCAGATGTAGTTTCTATAATAGTATCTCCTTTTTTCAAAATACCTTGCTTTTCTGCAGCCTCAATTATGTATAATGCTATTCTATCTTTTGATGAATGCCCAGGATTAAAAGCTTCTACTTTTGCGTAAAAATTACCTGTTAATTGCTTTGTTATATGGTTTAATTTAATTAATGGCGTATTGCCTATTAATTCTAAAATACTGTTTTTAGCGTTGATTTTTTTTTTCATAAACTAAATTTACCTAGTTTTTTTTGATTCAAAATAATGTTTAAACTAAATCGTTTCTTTTTATTTTTATAGTTTTTTTTTACTTTCGAAAGTATCTTTTTACATAACTTTAAGTTTTTACAAAAACTTGACAAATGTACACATTTTTTATTACTCTTTAATATTTTCTAAATTAAAGACAAAAGCATACTCTTCAGCTACTTCTTTTAAAGCTTCAAAACGACCAGATGCACCTCCATGACCTGTTGACATATCGCATTTAAAAAGCAACAAGTTATCATTTGTTTTTAATGCTCTTAATTTTGCAGTCCATTTTGCTGGTTCAAAATATTGTACTTGCGAATCATGAAAACCTGTTGTTATTAATAGGTTTGGATAGTTTTGAGCGACTACATTATCATATGGAGAATAAGATTTCATATACTCGTAATATTTTTTCTCGTTCGGATTTCCCCATTCGTCATATTCTCCTGTGGTTAACGGAATGCTATCATCTAGCATTGTGGTTACTACATCTACAAATGGCACTTGCGCTACTATTCCGTTATAATTTTTTGGAGCCATATTTATTATTGCTCCCATTAACAAGCCTCCTGCACTTCCGCCCATTGCATATAAATGTTTTGCTGATGTATATTTTTTTGCAATTAAAAATTTAGAACAGTCAATAAAGTCGGTAAATGTATTGTTTTTATTTAATAATTTTCCATCTTCATACCAAGGCCTTCCTAAATACTGACTTCCTCTAACGTGAGCTATGGCGTACACAAAACCTCTGTCTAACAAACTCAACCGAACGGTCGAAAAATAGGGATCTATTGTTGCTCCGTAAGAACCATATGCGTATTGTAAAAGTGGTGTGTTTTTATTTAATTTAGTATTTTTTCTATATATTAACGATATTGGTATTTTTTTGCCATCTCTTGCTGTTGCCCATAAACGTTTTTCAGTATAGTTATTTTTATCAAATTTACCGCCTAAAACTTCTTGCTCTTTTAATATGGTTTTTTCTTTGGTTTCCATATTAAAATCTATTGTAGATGCTGGTGTCGTTAATGAATTGTACCCGTAACGAAGAGTTTTTGAATCAAAATCGACATTAACACTGGCATATACGGTATAGGTTTCGCTATTAAATGGTAAATAATAGCTATTTGTAGCATCCCAACGTTTAATTTTTATTTTTGATAATCCGTTTTCTCGTTCTTCAATTACTAAATAATCTTTAAAAATGGTAATGTCTTCTAATAATACATTTTTTCTATGTGGTATTAAATCTACCCAGTTTTCTTTATTTGTAGCGGTTTCTAAAGTGGTCATTAACTTAAAATTAGTTGCCTTGTCTTTATTAGTAACTATATAAAACTTATTTTTATAATGCTTAATATCATACTCCAATCCTCTTTTTCTTTTCTGAAAAATTTTAAAATCATCTGCTGGTGTATTTGCATTTAAGTATTGGTATTCGCTTGTTAGTGTACTATTAGAACCAATAACTAGGTATTTATCGGTTTTTGTTTTGTCTACAAATACATTAAAGGTATCATCTTTTTCATGAAACACTAGTTTGTCTTGATTTGGGTTTTCTCCTAAAAAATGTTTATATATTTTGTCTGAACGTAAGGTTTCAGGGTCTTTACTAACATAAAATAAAGTTGTATTGTCATTTGCCCAAACCGATTGACCTGTTGTGTTTTCTATTTTTTTATCTAAGATTTTTCCGTTTTCTAAATTTTTTATTTGAATATTATATTGCCTTCTACTTACGGTATCTATTGCAAAAGCTACCAATTTATTATCAGGGCTTACATTGATACCTCCTAATTGAAAATAATCGTGTTTTTTTGCCATTTCATTACAATCAAAAAGCACTTCTTCCTTTGCTGATAAGCTATCTTTTTTACGAGTATAAATAGGATAATCTTTACCTGTTTTGTATTTAGTAATGTACCAATATTCATTATATTTATATGGTACTGAAGTATTGTCTTCTTTTATTCTACTTTTCATTTCTTCAAATAGGTTTGTTTGAAAATTTTTAGTAGAAGCGGTCATTTTATCGTAATAATCATTTTCTCGCTCTAGGTAATCTACAACTTCTTCGTTTTCTTTTTCGTTTAGCCAATAGTAATTATCTACACGAACATCATCATGTATGGTTAGTGTTTTTGGTATTTTTTGAGCTATAGGAGCTTTTATGGGTGAATTTATTTTCATAGGTTTGTCTTTTTTACAAGCGACTACAAAAGTAAGAGTTAACAATAGAATTGTGAATTTTTTATTCATTTTTATTTTTTATTTGATATCATGCAAGAAAATTATTTTTCAAAAAAACTTCAAGTTAACCTTTATAATTGTCGTTCCAATTTTTAATTTTTGGTTCCCCTAGTTTCCCTACCGATTTTGCGACCATCATAGATACGGCGGCATCTCCTGTTACATTTACAGCTGTTCGGCACATATCTAACGGTCTATCTACTGCAAAAATCAAGGCTAATCCTGCTTCTGGTATTCCTGCTTGTGCTAATACTATAACCAACATTACCATTCCTGCTCCTGGTACGGCTGCGCTGCCAATACTTGCTAAGGTTGCGGTTACAATAATTCCTAGTTGTGTTCCTAAAGATAAATCCATCCCAAATGCTTGTGCAATAAATACTGCGGCAACTGCTTGATACAAACTGGTTCCATCCATATTTATGGTTGCTCCTATTGGCAACACAAAGCTAGATACTTCTTTTTCTACTCCTAAATGTTCTTCTACTCGTTCCATTGTTACAGGTAAAGTTGCTGCACTACTACTGGTTGAAAACGCTAATAGTTGTGCAGGAGAAATACCGTTTAAAAAGAATTTTGGTGATTTTTTTGTGTAAATAGATACGATTAATACATATACCGATATCATTAAGGAAAGCCCTAAAACTACACATAACGCATACATCCCTAATGCTTTAAATAAAGCTAAACTTGGCGACTCTACTATTAATGCGGCTAATAATGCAAATACTCCGTAAGGTGCGGCTAACATGATTAAGTCTATCATTTTTAAAATTACTTCATTAAAACTGTCAAAAAAATCTTTTACGGGTTTGCTTTTTTCTTCGGGTATTAAAATTAATCCGATACCAAAAAATACGGCAAAAAAGATTACTTGTAGCATATTTCGGTTGTCTGATGCTGCCGAAAAAATATTTGATGGAACTAAGTCTTCCAATGCTTGTAATGGTCCTGAATCTTTTTGTTTATGGGCTGCTTCTATTTTACTTGCTGCTTTATTTTTACTGCTTTCCATTAATTCAGTTCGGGTTTGTTCGTCTATATAATTGCCTGGTTTTACAATATTTACTATTGCTAAACCTATAGATACCGCTAAAACAGTAGTCATTATATAAATACCAATGGTGCGACCTCCCATTTTTGAGAGTTTAGAAATATCTTTTAAATCGGAAACTCCTTTTATTAACGATGCTAATATTAATGGTACTGCAATTAATTTTAGAGATTTAATGAAAATTGCACCAAATGGTTTAATCCAATCTATAACAAATTGTTTTCCGAAATCGAATTGCAACATTAAAATGGCAAAGGCAACCCCTAAAACCATTCCTAATAATATTTGCCAGTGTAATGCTAATTTTTTCATGTATTTTATGCTACAAGTTATTATTTTACTTAAGATGCGAATATAACATTTTTATTATTTGTAATCATTATTGGCCTGACAAAAGAACAAACAAAAGCGGTAAGACAACAGACAAAATACCGATTCGCTTTAGGATAAAAAAGATAAGATTTTTTTAAAACTACCCTATAAACCGTTGTTATAAAACTTAAGTTTAAGTACTAAATGTAACTTTTTTTAGATTACAATTTATATTTTTAGCCCTGATTGAGGCATTTGTTGGAGCTCATTTTTATTTTGACGCACTAAATTTAGATTACTATTGTGTTTGAATAAATACTATTTTTTTTAAATACAAATACTTAATTTTATAAAAATAGCGACTGCCGAAAGCAGGTTCTTGGCTCCTAATACATTTTATTTAATAAATTATAATTCACTAAAACTAACGCTGCCATAGCTTCTACAATAGGTACGGCTCTGGGCAACACACAAGCATCATGACGCCCTTTACCTTCGAGTGTTATTGTTTCGCCTTTAGTGTTAATACTTTGTTGTTTTTGCATAATAGTGGCTACTGGCTTAAAGGCTACCCGAAAATAAATATCCATTCCATTGCTGATTCCTCCTTGTATTCCTCCTGATAAATTGGTTTTTGTGGTGCCATTTGTATTAAAAATATCGTTATGTTCGCTTCCTTTCATTTTTGCAGCACAAAATCCGCCTCCATACTCAAATCCTTTTACGGCGTTTATAGACAGCATTGCTTTTCCTAATTGGGCATGTAATTTATCGAAAACGGGTTCGCCCAAACCGATGGGTACATTTTGTAATACGCAAGTAATTGTTCCGCCAATGGTATCGCCTTGTTTTTTAATTTCTAGTATTTTTTTTTCCATTTTTTTAGCGGTTGCTTCGTCTGGACAACGTACTAAGTTGGTGTCGATTTTAGAAAAATCTAAATCTTGATATGGTTTGTCTATAAAAATATTTCCTACGGAAGATACAAATGCATTTATTTTAATTTCAGGAAGTATTTGTTTGGCAATTGCTCCTGCTACTACTCGGGTTGCGGTTTCTCGTGCGCTACTGCGTCCGCCACCTCTATAATCGCGATGATCGTATTTTTTTTGATACGTAAAATCGGCATGACTGGGACGATATACATCTTTTATATGACTATAATCTTTACTTTTTTGATTGGTATTCGGTATGATAAAACCAATTGGAGCACCTGTTGTTTTACCTTCAAAAATTCCTGATAAAAATTGTACTTTATCATTTTCTTTTCGTTGAGTAGTTAGTTTGGATTGCCCTGGTTTTCTTCTGTTTAATTCGTTTTGAATGGCATCAAAATTTAACGTTATATTGGATGGACAACCATCTATAATTCCGCCTATTGCTTTTCCATGAGATTCTCCAAAAGTGGTGAGTTTAAAAATTTTTCCGAACGTGTTACCTGGCATTTTTTTTTATTTTGAACAAATATAGCGAATTTATCATTTAATGTCATTGTCGTCCGATAAAAGATATCGGATAAAAAGATTGCTTCTATTTAGGGTAGAAAAACGTAAAATTTGTTTGCAACTATAACTAATGAACCTTTTCAATAAAATATTTAGAAAAAAATGTATCTTGCAGATAATTAACTCTAAAATATTACGTTTATGAATGTTTTTTTTAAAAAAATAGGTCTTATTTTCATACTTGCTGTTTCTTTATTTTTATTTGCTTGTTCTGGCGATGATGATGGAGCAACAAGTGTCGGAACTACAGGAGGTACATCTAATTTTTTTCCAATAACCATAGGTAATTATTGGACGTATGACACCGAAGTTACAGACCCACAAACTAGCGTTATTACACAAGGTAGAGATTCGCTTTATATAGCGGGAACAACTACTATTAGCGGTTTGGAATATGTAAACTTAGATGCTTCAGCAACAAGTACTGGTTTTATGACTGGCTTATTGTCTGAAAACAATATTCGTTCGGCGAATGATAAGTTATATGTACATGGTAATTT
>CAZWNY010000005.1:28023-48971 GCA_964635575.1 uncultured Kordia sp.
AAATAGATGCACAAATTACGGTTGCTGGATTCCCTGTAAATGTTAATGTTGCACCTATCCAAGACATTAATGTTATCGAAAATTATTATGCGACTGATTATGGTTTAATTGACTCTTATAGTAATTTTTCTTTAAATTTAGACGCTACTATTGCTGCTCAATTGGGTGTTTCTCAAAACACAAATATACCGTCTAATCAAGAAATTGATACTTTTTTTATTAATTAATTTTTTTTACCGAAAGGGTTTTGTATCAATTTACAAAATAGCTTTTAATAAAATTTCTATAGGATGGTGTGCAACACGTTCTGTTCCATCTTTTATTTGATGCCTACAACTGGTTCCGTTAGCGGCAATAATTACTTCTATTTTTGCTTTACGAATTGCCGGAAACAAAGTCTGATTTCCTATTTGCATACTTATTTCATACTTTTCTTTTTCGTAACCAAAACTACCTGCCATACCACAACAACCAGATGCAATAATTGTTGGTGTATAATTTTTGGGTAAATTTAAAATATCGAACGTTACTTTTTGAGTGCTCAATGCTTTTTGATGACAATGTGTATGAATTTTAATTTTCTTTGTATTTGTTGTAAATTGAGCGGGCTTAATATTTCCTTTTTTTATTTCTTCGGATAAAAACTCTTCTATCAAAAAGGTATTTTTAGCTATTTTTTGTATTGCTTTTACATCCGAAACCAAACGCTTATATTCATCTCTAAACGATAATATTGCGGAAGGCTCCAACCCTATTAATGGTGTTTTTTTTGTAATTTTACTTTTAAAATAAGCTACGTTTTTATTCGCTATTTGTTGTGCTTGTTTTAAAAACCCTTTAGAAATATAGCTTCTTCCTGTTTCTAAATGTGTAACTACCTCAACTTGATAGTTTAATTTACTTAATAACTCAACCGCTGATTTTGCTATTTCGACATCTAAATAATTACAAAACTCATCTATAAACAAATACACTTTTTGTATTGGTTTATTTATTATTGATGGTTTATTTTTTTTATAATACGTTGCATAGGAAATTTTAGATAACGCAGGTAATGTTCTTTTTTGATGTACTCCGCTTACCTTTTTAATACCTCTACTGATAAATTTATTAGCAAACATTGCATTTGTAATTTTCGAAAAACGGATTGCAAATTTATTAATTTTAGTATTGTAAGCAATTAATTTATCTTTAAATTGATATCCATTTTTTTGCTGATATTGATATAAAAACTCTGCTTTATAGCTTGCAATATCTACGGAACTCGGACATTCACTTGCACATGCTTTACAACTTAAACACAACGCTAACGATTCTTTTATTTCTTTATGATTAAACTTGTTTTTTTTTGTAGATTGGGTTAAATATTCACGAAGTATATTGGCTCTTGCTCGTGTTACATCTTTTTCATTTTTGGTAGCCCTATAGCTTGGACACATGGTTCCGCCTGCTGAATCATTTTTTCGACAATCACCAGAACCATTACACTTTTCTACTGCTTTTAAAATTCCTTCGCTATCGGAAAAATTGAGTAATGTTTTTATTTCTGGTTCTTTCCTTTCGGTCTGATAACGCAATGCTTCATCCATTTTATATGGATTCACTATTTTACCTGGATTAAAAATGTTATTGGGGTCAAAAACTTGTTTTATTTGTTTGCATAGTTCGTAGTTTTTTTTTCCAATCATAATTGGTAAAAATTCGGCACGTACAATCCCATCACCATGTTCTCCGCTAAAAGAGCCTTTATATTTTTTAGTTAAATGCGCTACGTCTGTAGTTATTTTTCTAAAAAGTTTAACATCTTTTGTTTTTTTTAAATTTAAAATTGGTCGCAAATGTATTTCTCCTGCACCTGCATGTGCATAATATACTGCTTCTTGATTGTAATTTTTCATTAACGTTGTAAAATCGGCAATAAAATTAGATAAATCAGGTAATGCAACCGCTGTATCTTCAATACAAGCTACTGCTTTTTTATCGCCTATTATGTTTCCTAACAATCCTAAACCTGCTTTACGAAGTTCCATTGCTTGGTTAATTTCTTCATTTTTTAACGCTACGTTGGCATAACTTAAATTCGCTTTTTTTAAACTTTGTATTAATTTTTCTGATTGCAGTATTACTTCTTTTTCTGTTTCTCCACGAACCTCTAACATTAAAATTGCTTGTGGATCATCTACTATAAAAAATCGATTTTTTTGTTGCGTAGCATTGTTTTTTGTACAGTCTAAAATAGTTTTATCCATCATTTCACAAGTGTACAAATTGTGTTGCATTGCATTTTCGACATCATTTAAACAAGCTGAAATACTTTTGTAATGTGCCGCAATTAATATTGTATGTTTTGGAGGTAACGCATTTAATTGCAACGTTATTTCGGTTGTAAATGCTAATGTACCTTCACTTCCTGACAATAAATTACATAAATTAAAATCGCTATCTGTATTTGTAAATACGGCTGATTTTAACAGTTCATCTATTGCATACCCTGTATTTCTACGATGAATTTCTGGTTTCGGAAATTCTTTTGTTATTTCTTGTTGTACTTCAGGTTGCGATAATTTTTGAAAAATAAATCGATAAATATCGCCTTCTAGGGTTTTTAGTTTTAACTTTTCTTTAAATTTTGTTTCGGATAAGTTTTCAAAAACAATTTCATTTCCGTCTGAAAGAATTGCTTTTAACTTTACTACTTTATCTCTTGTAACTCCATATTGTATAGAGGTTGTACCTGATGAGTTATTGCCTACCATACCGCCAATCATACATCGGTTTGCAGTTGATGTATTAGGTCCAAAAAATAAATTGTATGGTTTTAAGTATTGGTTTAATTCGTCTCTAATTACTCCTGGCTCTACGGTTATTTGCTGTTTTACTGCATCAAAATTTAAAATTTGAGTAAAATATTTTGATATATCCACGATTATTCCTTCGCCTACACATTGTCCTGCTAAAGATGTTCCTGCTGCTCGTGGTATTAATGAGGTTTTGTGTTTTTTTGCAAAATTAATTAACTTTTGTAAATCGGAAACAACTTTAGGATAAGCAACTGCTACTGGTAATTTACGATACACAGATGCATCGGTAGCATACATAATTTTATGTAAATTATCATAAAACAACTTCCCTTCTAAAATTGATTGTAGTGAAGTTAATTGTTGCTGGTTTATCATTATCTGTTTTACTTTTTTCAGATTTACAATGTACTCGTTTTATTTATTTTACACAAAAAAGGGAAGCAAAATTGCTTCCCTTTAAATTGTTTGATTTTTTGCCTGTTATAAGTTTTCTAATAATGCTTTCATTTCTTTATATTTTACGGTATTACCTAACGCACTATAAAGTCCTTTTAACGAGTTTATTACACTTTTATTTTTGGCATCTGTTTTTAAAACAGTTGTTAAAAAAGGTAATGCTTCATTATATAATGCGATACGTTGTTTTTCTAACACTTTATATTTTTTATTATCTACAGACGATGTAGTTAAACTGTTCATTTTTTCAATTATAGATGCTTCTCCTTTTAAAATAAGCGATACCATATTTAAATTTACATCTGCATTTTTAGGGTCTAATGCTAAACTTTTAGCATAATTTGCTTTTGCTTCTTTTATATTACCTTGTTCTGCTTCGACAATTCCGATGTTAAAAAATAAAGATGGATTGGTTGGGTCTTGCAATGTCGCTTCTTTCATTAACTCTTTAAATTTATTTTTTTTCTTTAATTTTAAGTACAAGTTTGCTTCCGTCATTAATAAATTAATATCATTTTTATCTATAGTTCTTGCCTCTTTAACTGCTTCTATTGCTTTGTCTGTTTTTCCTAAATCAACATACATATAAGCAATGTTTTTAATAATATTTGATTTAAGTGATTCTGTTTTGGTTTCTATTGGTTTAATATGTGTTCCTGACCTAACCGATGCATTACGCATTATTTCACTTGAAAAAACTTCTTGTTTTTTTGTTTCTTTATTATATGCTTTATACTCTGTTTTTACACCTGTATATCCTATTTCTTTTAGTTTTATGTATAAAGGTAATGCTTTTTTATATTCTTTATTGATTACAGCTTTTAATGCTGCATTGTATAAATAAGATTCATTTCCTGATAATTTATAAGCTGTGTATAATTTACTTACTGCGTTTGGTATTTCCCCGTTTTTAATAACTTCTCCTACCAATTTATCTGCTAAACCATTTTTAAATATGGTAATTTTTTGTTTATCTTTTTGGTTTCCGTTTGCTTTAAATTGCTCTAATGCTTTTTCTATTGCTTTATAATCTGTTCCTTTAATTAATAATGCTGCCGTTTTTAAATAATAAAATTTTGCTTTTGTTTTATCATCTGCATTTGTTATTACTTTTTCCGCTGCACTAATTAAAGGTACAATTTCTGTTTCTGTAAATTTTTCTGATTTAAATGCTTTTTCTAATGCTTTTACTTCTTTTTTTTGTGCAAAGGAAATGGTTATTAGTCCTAAAAATGCAATTACTAATACTTGTTTTTTCATTTTAATTTAATTTTAAGGGTAAAAAAAAGAAAACCACAGTATGTTTTTGGGTATTACAATATTGTGGTTTTCTTTTTCCTATTAATTTTTAGTTTTATTCTTCTTCATTACTGTTATTAGCAATTGATGTGCCATTTTCTGAGTTTTCAAGATTGTTTTCGTTTTCTTCGTCTAAATCATCTTCACTTGCCATAACTTTAGCTACAGCTGCAATAGCATCATTTCCTTTTAAATTTATTAAACGAACACCTTGTGTTGCTCTTCCCATTACTCGTAAATCGGCTACTGCCATACGAATGGTTAGTCCTGATTTGTTAATAATCATTAAGTCGTCAGCATCGGTTACGTTTTTAATAGCAACTAAACCTCCTGTTTTTTCGGTTACAGAAATGGTTTTCACTCCTTTTCCTCCACGGTTAGTAATACGATAGTCTTCTAGTTTTGAACGTTTACCGTATCCTTTTTCTGAAACTACTAATACGTTACTTTCTATATCATCAACGGCTATCATACCAATAACTTCATCTTTTTCATTTGACAAACGGATTCCTCTAACTCCTGACGCACCTCTTCCCATTGGTCGGGTTTTTGCTTCTTCAAAACGGATAGATTTCCCTGACTTTAACGCTAACATTACCTGACTGTTACCTGTTGTTAATTTTGCTTCTAACAACTCATCACCTTCTTTAATGGTTATTGCATTAATTCCATTGGTACGTGGACGAGAGTATTGCTCTAATAAAGTCTTTTTTACTTGACCTTTTTTAGTTGCCATAATTACATAATGGCTGTTTATATAGTCTTGATCTTTTAAGTCTTGTGTGCAAATAAATGCTTTTACTTTATCGTCTGGATCAATATTTACTAAGTTTTGTATTGCTCTACCTTTAGATGATTTACTTCCTTCAGGTATTTCATAAACACGCATCCAAAAACACTTTCCTTTTTGTGTAAAAAATAACATGTATTGATGGTTTGTGCCTACAAATAAATGTTCTAAGAAATCTTCATTACGAGTTGCCGTACCTTTTGCTCCTACTCCACCTCTATTTTGAGTTTTGTATTCTTCTAAAGAAGTACGTTTAATGTAACCTGCATGAGAAATGGTAATTACTACTTTTTTATTCGGTATTAGGTCTTCAATAGATACGTTTCCTCCTGCATAATTAATTTCCGAACGGCGTTCATCTCCATATTTTCGTTGAATTTCTAGTAATTCATCTTTAATTATGGTCATTCTTCGGTTTACATCTGCTAAAATATCTTTTAAATCAATAATTGTGAGCATAATTTCGTCATATTCTGCTCGTAACTTATCTTGCTCTAAACCTGTTAATTGACGCAAACGCATTTCGACAATTGCACGTGATTGAATGTCTGTTAACTTAAAACGTTCAATTAATTTATTACGCGCTTCTTCTGTGTTTGATGATGCTCTAATTAGCGCAATTACCTCATCAATATTATCTGATGCAATAATTAAACCCTCTAATATATGAGCTCTTTCTTCTGCTTTTTTAAGTAAGTATTTTGTTCTACGTGTTACTACTACATGTCTATGCTCAACAAAGTAGTGTATCATTTCTTTTAAATTCAATAATTGCGGTCTTCCGTTAACCAATGCAATATTGTTTACACTAAATGATGTTTGTAAAGCGGTATATTTATATAATTTATTTAAAACGATATTTGGTATAGCATCTCTTTTTAACACATACACAATACGCATTCCTTTTCTATCGGATTCATCACGGATTGCAGAAATGCCTTCTAGTTTTTTATCGTTTACTAAATCGGCGGTTTTTTTAATTAATTCGGATTTGTTTACTTGGTATGGTATTTCGGTAACAATAATACATTCACGTCCATTTACTTCTTCCATTTCGGATTTACAACGCATCACAATACGTCCTCTACCTGTTTTAAACGCTTCTTTTACACCTTCATAGCCATAAACAATACCTCCTGTCGGAAAATCTGGAGCTTTAATATACTCCATTAATTCATCTATTTCAATATCATTATTTTCAATATATGCAATAGTGCCATCTATAACTTCAGTTAAGTTATGTGGTGGCATATTGGTTGCCATACCAACTGCAATACCAGATGCTCCATTAATTAACAAACCAGGCACACGTGTTGGCAGTACGGTTGGTTCATATAAAGTGTCATCAAAATTTAGTTTATGATCTACGGTATCTTTATCAATATCCGCAAGCATATCCTCAGATATTTTACGCATACGAACCTCTGTATAACGCATTGCAGCTGGACTATCACCATCTACAGACCCAAAGTTACCCTGACCATCTACTAGCATGTATCGTAAACTCCATTCTTGTGCCATACGCACCATAGCGTCATACACTGAAGTATCTCCATGTGGATGATACTTACCTAAAACTTCCCCAACAATTCTTGCTGACTTTTTATGTGTTCCATTTGAACGAACACCTAACTCGTGCATACCAAAAAGCACTCTACGATGTACGGGTTTCATGCCATCTCTTACATCTGGCAATGCTCGTGAAACAATAACTGACATCGAATAATCGATGTAAGCTGATTTCATTTCATCTTCAATATTTATGGGTATCACTTTTTCTCCGTCTATCATACTAAAATTTTAATCACAAAACTACTACCAAAAACAGGCAATTAACTTCTATTATACGTCAAATTAATGTTAAATTTACATGTATAAAAAGGCTATCTTTTTACAAGGATTTACCTTTGCATATAAAAACAAGCTAATATACTATTTTTATAAACCCTACAAACAAAAATTAGTAAGTTTTTAACGATTTTTATTAACAATTGCTACCTTTAATTAGTTAATAAAATTCTCTGTTTTATTTTTGATTATCCGCATAGTTTTTGTCCCTTAGCAACCAATTATATAATTAATACTTTTAATATAGTATAATTTTTGTTTTTTTGATTAAACTCTAAAAAATCACTTTAATTTAAATACTTTTATACCACTAAATAATTTACATTTTTTATGGATGATAATTTTACACAACGCGTAAAAGACGTTATAGGATACAGCAAAGAAGAAGCATTACGCTTAGGGCATGACTTTATAGGTACCGAACATTTAATACTCGGCTTACTGCGTGACGGCAAAGGAAAAGCGATTGAAATATTAGAAACACTTTTGGTAGATTTAAATTATCTTCGTAAAAAAGTAGAAATTTTAAGTCCTGCAAACCCTAATATTACGTTTGATCCGAACGAAAAAAAGAATCTACATTTAACACGACAAGCAGAACGCGCATTAAAAACAACTTTTTTAGAAGCAAAACTATTTCATGACAAAGACATAAACACCGCACACTTACTACTTTGCATTTTAAGAAACGACAATGATCCTTCCACAAAACTGTTAGAAAAATTAAAAATTACTTACGATAGCGTAAAAGAACAATTTAAACTAATGGACACTAATAACGAAGCTTTAGACAATACTACTACCGAAGATTTAGATAAGTTATTTAACAATTTACCTCGTGCAGAAGCGTTTTCTGAAGACAAAGAAGAGCAATCAGAAGACAATAAAAATAACCCATTTGGAAACAGCAGTAAAAAAATTAAGCAAAAATCAAAATCTCCTGTTTTAGATAATTTTGGACGCGATTTAACAGCTATGGCTGAAAACGGGAATTTAGATCCAATTGTTGGTCGTGCCAAAGAAATAGAACGAGTTACGCAAATATTAAGTAGAAGAAAAAAAAATAACCCAATATTAATTGGAGAACCTGGTGTTGGGAAAACGGCTATTGCAGAAGGTTTAGCGCTACGTATTGTACAACGAAAAGTATCTAGAAACTTATTCGGAAAGCGTGTAGTTTCCTTAGATTTAGCAAGCTTAGTTGCGGGAACAAAATACAGGGGACAGTTTGAAGAACGCATGAAAGCACTAATGAACGAACTCGAAAAAAATGATGATGTTATTTTATTTATTGACGAAATACATACTATTGTTGGCGCAGGTGGCGCAGCAGGATCATTAGACGCCTCTAATATGTTTAAACCCGCTTTAGCACGTGGAGAAATACAATGTATTGGCGCGACCACTTTAGATGAGTTTAGAACTCATATTGAAAAAGACGGAGCCTTAGAACGTCGTTTTCAAAAAGTAATTATAAATCCAACTACCGTTGAAGAAACTATAGAAATTTTACAAAATATAAAAGGAAAATACGAAGACCATCACCGCGTAAGTTATACCGATGAAGCTATTGAAGCATGCGTAAAACTAACTAGTAGATACATGACCGATCGTTTTTTACCAGACAAAGCTATTGATGCTTTAGATGAAGCAGGATCTCGTGTACACATTACTAACTTAAATGTTCCAAAGCAAATTTTAGACCTTGAAAAACAACTAAAAGATGCTAAAAACTTAAAAAACACTGCGGTTAAAAAACAACAGTTTGAAGAAGCTGCCAAACTACGTGACAATGAGAAGCAACTAGAAACTGAATTATCTGTAGCACAAACAAAATGGGAAGAAGCCTCTAAAAATCATAAAGAAATTGTTTCCGAAGACAATGTTGCTGATGTAGTTTCCATGATGACAGGAATCCCTGTAAACCGAGTAGCACAAAAAGAAACCAATAAATTAGCCGAACTAGCAAACTTAATTAAAGGAAAAGTAATTGGTCAAGATAAAGCTGTTGCTACAGTTGTAAAAGCTATTCAACGTAATCGTGTGGGACTAAAAGACCCCAACAAACCAATTGGTTCTTTTATATTTTTAGGATCCACAGGTGTTGGAAAAACACAACTTGCTAAAGTACTTTCTAAAGAGCTATTTAACTCCGCCGATGCATTAATTAGAGTAGACATGAGCGAATATATGGAGAAATTCGCGATTTCTCGCTTAGTTGGTGCGCCTCCAGGATATGTTGGCTATGAAGAAGGTGGTCAATTAACCGAGAAAGTACGTAGAAAACCATACTCAGTAATCCTTTTAGATGAAATAGAAAAAGCACATCCAGATGTATTTAATATGCTTTTACAAGTATTAGATGATGGTTTTTTAACCGATTCGTTAGGGCGGAAAATAGATTTTAGAAATACTATTATTATTATGACTTCTAATATTGGCGCTCGAAAACTACAAGATTTTGGATCTGGAGTTGGTTTTGGTACTAAAAATCAAAAAGAACAAGCAGACGATATTGCAAAAAGCGTAATTGAAAATGCACTTAAAAAAGCATTTGCACCCGAGTTTTTAAACCGCATAGACGATGTGGTAATATTTAATCCATTAAATCGTGAAGATATTCATAAAATAATTGATATTGAACTCGAAAAACTTTTTGCTCGTATTAAGGATTTAGGATACAATCTTACTTTAACCGATAAAGCAAAAGATTACATTGCCGACAAAGGTTTCGATAAAAAATATGGTGCAAGACCTTTAAAAAGAGCTATTCAAAAATATATTGAAGATGCGCTTGCTCAAGAAATTGTTTCTTCAAACTTAAAAGAAGGTGATTCTATTTTAATGGATCTAACTAAGGACAATGTTTTAGAAATTGTAATTACAAAAGAAAAAAAAATGATTGAAAAATAAAAATATTAAGGAGTGAAAACTCATCACTATTTTTTACCCCAACCAACCTTCTCTATCCAAACTCCTGTATTGTATTGCTTCAGAAATGTGCGTGCCGTTTATATTGGTTTCTCCATGTAAATCGGCAATAGTACGTGATACTTTTAAAATACGATCATATGCTCTTGCGGATAAATTTAAACGCTCCATCGCATTTTTTAACATTCCTTTAGACTCCTCGTCTAATTTACAGTATTCACGAATATGCTTTACATTCATTTGTGCGTTATAATGTACTTTTTTTAATTTTTTAAAACGTTCGGTTTGGATTTTACGAGCTTTAATTACTCGCTCTCTTATTACTGACGATGCTTCTGCCTTACGTTCGTCTGTTAGTTTTTCAAACGGAACAGGAGTTACTTCTATATGAATATCAATCCTATCTAACAACGGACCAGATATTTTACCTAAATATCGTTGCATTTCCATAGGAGAAACCATTGTTGGACTATTAGCATCATTAAAGTATCCGCTAGGACTTGGGTTCATACTTGCCACTAGCATAAAACTACTAGGGTAAGTTACTGTAAATTTTGCTCTCGAAATAGTTACTTCTCTATCCTCTAAAGGTTGCCGCATTACTTCTAAAGCGCTACGTTTAAATTCGGGCAATTCATCTAAGAACAACACTCCGTTATGTGATAAAGATATTTCTCCTGGCTGTGGATAACTACCGCCGCCAACAAGAGCAACATCTGATATAGTGTGATGTGGGCTTCTAAACGGACGTTTTGTCATTAAGCCAATGTCTTTTACATTACCTACAACACTGTGTATTTTAGTGGTTTCAAGAGCTTCCTGCAAGGTCATTGGCGGTAAAATTGATGGCAAACGTTTAGCTAACATAGTTTTCCCAGCGCCTGGTGGTCCTATTAAAATTACATTATGTCCGCCTGCAGCAGCAATTTCCATACATCGTTTAATAGACTCTTGTCCTTTTACATCTGAAAAATCAAACTCTGGGAAATCGACATTTGTATTAAACTCTTTCTCTGTATCAATAATGGTTTTTTCCATTGGAGTTCCTTTATCAAAAAACTCTATAACTTCTAGTATATTTTCGATTCCATATACATCTAAACCATCTACAACCGCTGCCTCTTTTGCATTTTGTTTAGGAAGCACAAATCCTTTAAAACCTTCTTTTTGAGCGTTAATTGCTATTGGTAATGCTCCACGTATGGGCTGCAAACTTCCGTCTAAAGAAAGTTCTCCCATAATTAAATACTTTTCTATTTCTTCTGATTTTATTTGTCCTGATGCGGATAATACTCCCATTGCTATTGGCAAATCATAGGAACTTCCTTCTTTACGCATATCGGCAGGAGCCATATTTATGGTAATTCGTTTTCCTGGCACTTTATATTGATTGTTTTGAAGTGCCGCAGCAATACGATAGTTACTTTCTTTAATTGCATTATCTGGCAAACCTACTAGATGATAACCTACGCCTTTTACAATATTAACCTCAATGGTTATAGTGGTGGCTTCTACCCCAAAAAAAGCACTTCCGTAAATTTTTACTAACATACAAAACGGTTTAAAGTAATTTAAAAGAGTCTACAAGTTACTCTTTATATTGATGTAAACTTGTTTTTTCTGATTTTTTCTGATTTTAAGTAAATACAACAGCAATCTAACTACAAAATAAATTATTTTCTATTTAATCGAAGTAAAAAAACAATGACCGTTTCGACTTAAACGCTTGATTCTAATTTCGAATCACTCATAAAATCCTACTTTATGGTTTTAGCTAAATTTATTTGCGTGCTTTTTGCTTAAGTTTCATATTCGTTAAAAAAATAAACATTGAATATTTTGTAATTACAAAATATTCAATGTTTTCATACATGTTTTCATTGTATTATAAGTACGTTCAATATCATTATCCAAACCAATAGAAAAACGGATAATACCATCGCTTAAACCCATTTCAGCTTGTTCGTTTTCTGGTATTTCGGAAGAAGTAGAAGTTCCAGGCGCAGAAAATAAAGTTTTATAAAACCCTAAACTTACTGCTAAATATCCTAAGTTTTTTTCTTGCATTAGCTCCATTAAAGCGTTTGCATTATCAATAGAACCAACATCAATAGTTAACATTCCTCCAAAACCATATTCAGGGTTAATCATGTTTTTATATAATTTATGAGAAGGATGCGATGCTAATCCAGGATATACTGTTTTTAAACCGTCAGCTTCAAATTTACTAGCTAAATACGTTGCGTTATGGCTATGTTGTTTTACTCTTAAATGTAAGGTTCTTAAGTTTTTAAGCACCGATGCTGATCGCAAACTATCCATTGTAGCTCCTAATAACATACTGGCGCCATCAATAACACTTTTTAAAGAGTCTATAAACTCTTTTGTACCACAAACCACACCACCAACAGTATCCGAAGAACCGTTGATAAATTTTGTTAAACTGTGTATCACTATATCTGCTCCTAATTTTATAGGAGAAACCGATAATGGCGAAAATGTATTATCTACAACTAATTTTAAGTTGTGTTTTTTAGCTAATTTTGCTAAAGCAACAATATCAGCAACTTCTAGAAGCGGATTACTGACGGTTTCACAAAAAATAATTTTAGTATTTTCATTAATATTAGCTGCTACACTTTCTAAGTTTGTAATATCTACAAAGGAAGTCGTAATATTTAAACGTGGAGTAAAGTTCTTTAAAAAAGCATAAGTTCCTCCGTAAATAGTTCTGCTTGAAACCACGTGATCTCCAGCACCACATAATTGTAAAATAACAGGTGTAATTGCACCCATACCAGATGCTGATACGTTTGCAGCTTCTGTTCCTTCCATTGCCGCTAAAGCTTCTGCTAAATATAAATTACTTGGCGAGGTATGACGGGAGTACAAATAACAACCTTCTGCTGTGCCTTCAAAGGTATCAGACATTGATTTTGCGGTTAAAAACGTATATGTTGATGAGTCTGATATAGAAGGGTTTACACCTCCAAATTCTCCAAAATATTGTAAATCTTGTATTTTGTCTGCGGGATTAAATTTCATGTATTTTGTTTTTAAATTAATAATCAAATTTACTAAATATCAGAATAATTATCAATACAATTCATATTATTTAGAATTTTATTAGGCATTAGTGTTATTTTTATGACTATTTATAGTTATTTTTGAACATTTATAGAATTGAACAGAAAATAAATCGGTTATGAAATTAGATGAAATTGATAAAAAATTGATTAATTTATTACAAGAAAGTAGCAAACTAACCAACAAACAGTTATCGTTAGTATTACACTTATCTACAACAGCAATACATGAACGAATTAAAAAACTAGAGCGCAATCTGGTTATTAGTAAATATGTGGCGTTAATTAATAGAAAAACAATTGATAAAAATTTTATGATCTTATGCGAAATTAAATTAACACAACATACTAAAGATTTTTTAACCAATTTTGAAAAAGAAGTTCAAAAACTTACCGAAGTTACTGAGTGTTTGCATATTACTGGAGATTATGATTATTTATTAAAAATACACGTAAAAGACATGGATGCTTATCGAGATTTTATGGTAACAAAACTAACTACATTACCACACATTGGAAGTACACACAGTAGTTTTGTAATTACCGAAATTAAAAATGAGACTCTTATTTTAGTTTGATATAAGCGCAAAAAAAACCACCCAATTGGGTGGTTTTTTAAGTGAGATAATGTATTGTTAAACGTTTATTTTACTTTGTCGACAACTGCTTTAAAAGCTTCTGGGTGGTTCATTGCTAAGTCTGCTAAAACCTTACGGTTTAATTCCACATTATTAGCTTTTACTTTCCCCATAAATACGGAATAAGACATACCATGTTGTCTTGCTCCTGCATTAATACGTTGTATCCAAAGTCTTCGGAAAGTTCTTTTATTATTTCTACGATCTCTATAAGCATAACTCATAGCTTTTTCAACCGCATTTTTTGCAACTGTCCAAACGTTTTTTCTTCTACCAAAGTATCCTTTGGCTTGTTTCATTATTTTTTTTCTTCTGGCTCTACGAGCAACAGCATTTACTGATCTTGGCATAATTTTAATTTGTTTTTGTAGCAGGCGTTCGGACAACCGACACTTTTATTTTTTTTAACGTGTAAATTAAAAACTTACAACTGTTAATTAAATGGCCCAACTCCAGGGTTATTAATTTATTTTAACCGCTTACAACTATTGTAAGCAAATTTTCAATTACCTTAAACGTAATTGAGCTTTAATGCTTTTAACATCGTGCTTGTGCACTAATGCATCATGTGTTAAAGCTAGTTTACGCTTTTTAGACTTCTTTGTTAAGATGTGACTTTTAAAGGCGTGCTTTCTTTTAATTTTTCCAGAACCAGTAACTTTAAATCGTTTTTTGGCACTAGATTTGGTTTTCATTTTAGGCATAATTTCCTAAGGTTTTTTAAATTATCTCACTTTATTGTAAAATAGTTGTCTTTCAACTATTTATTTTTTCTTTGCTGCAATAAACATTGTCATACGTTTACCTTCTAATTTTGGCATTTGCTCTACTTTACCGTATTCTTCAAGTTCTTGTGCTAGTTTTAATAATAAAATTTGCCCTTGATCTTTGTATATAATAGAACGTCCTTTAAAGAAAACATATGCTTTTAATTTAGCTCCATCTTGTAAAAACTTAATGGCATGTCTCTTTTTAAACTGGTAATCATGATCATCGGTTTGTGGCCCGAAACGAATTTCTTTAATAACAACTTTAGTGGCTTTAGCTTTTTGTGCTTTTTCACGTTTTTTTTGTTCATATAGAAATTTCTTGTAATCAATAATTTTACAAACAGGAGGACTTGCTTTAGGAGATATTTCTACTAAATCTAATTCCTGTTCTCTAGCCATGTCAAATGCTTTTTTTGTTGGATAAACCCCAATTTCAACATTATCACCAACTAGTCGTACTTCTAGTACACCTCTAATTTTTTCATTAATTCTGTGCGCATCTTCTTTAATGATTCGCCCAGGTCTTTTCGATCTTCTTCTACGTATTGCTATAACTTATAAATTTTGTTCTATCAAAAAAAATGATAGAGATGTTAAACGTTAAATTCTAATATAGTGCTTTTTAATTCACTTTTTATTAGCTGAGAGAAGGTTTCAATGCTCATTGTTCCTAAATCTTCTCCTCCATGTTTTCTAACAGAAACTGTGCCGTCTTTTGCTTCTTGCTCTCCTACAATCAACATATATGGGGTTTTATTCATTTCTGCTTCGCGAATTTTTTTACCCATAGTTTCGCTTCTATTATCTATTTGGGTGCGAATTTCGTGATTTTCTAATGAATCTGAAACTTTTTTCGCATAAATTTCATATTTTTCACTTAAAGATAAAATATTAACCTGTTCAGGCACTAACCATAATGGAAAATTCCCTCCTGTGTGTTCTAATAAAACGGCAATAAAACGCTCCATACTTCCAAAGGGTGCTCGATGAATCATTACAGGTCTATGTAATTGATTATCACTCCCTTTATAACTTAAATCGAAGCGTTCTGGCAAGTTATAGTCTACTTGAATAGTTCCTAATTGCCAATTTCGACCTAAAGCATCTTTGACCATAAAGTCTAATTTAGGCCCGTAAAAAGCGGCTTCTCCTGTTTTAATTACGTAGTTTAATTTTTTATCTTTTACCGCATTAAGGATTGCTTGTTCTGCTTTTTCCCAGTTTTCATTACTACCAATATATTTATCTGGGGTTTCGGTATCTCTTAATGACACTTGTGCGGTAAAGTTTTCGAACCCTAGTGATCCAAAAACGTATAGCACTAAATCTATAACACTTTTAAACTCCGTATCTAATTGGTCTGGCGTACAAAATATATGCGCATCGTCTTGTGTAAATCCTCGTACTCGTGTTAATCCGTGCAGTTCTCCACTTTGTTCATAACGATAAACGGTACCAAATTCGGCAAAACGTTTTGGTAAATCTTTATATGAAAAAGGTGGCATATTGTTATAAACTTCGCAGTGATGTGGGCAGTTCATAGGTTTTAACAAAAACTCTTCTCCTTTTTTTGGCGTACTAATTGGTTGAAAACTGTCTGCTCCGTATTTTGCATAATGACCCGAAGTAACGTATAGTTCTTTTTGACCAATATGCGGAGTCATTACCATTTCATAACCTGCTTTTTTTTGTGCTTTCTTTAAAAAATTCTCTAAACGTTCTCGTAAAGCAGCTCCTTTTGGCAACCATAATGGCAAACCTGCTCCTACTTTACTTGAAAAGGTAAAAAGATTTAATTCTTTCCCTAACTTTCTATGATCTCGTTTTTTTGCTTCTTCAAGAAGTTCTAAATATTCTTTTAATTCCTTTTGCTTCGGAAAAGAGATTCCATATAAACGTGTTAATTGTTTTTTAGTTTCGTCACCTCTCCAATATGCACCTGCAACACTTAAAATTTTAACTGCTTTTACAATTCCTGTATTTGGTATGTGTCCGCCTCTACATAAATCGGTAAAGGTATCGTGGTCACAAAAAGTTATTGTGCCGTCTTCAAGGTTTTCTATTAATTCTACCTTGTATATATTATTAATACTTCTATAAAAACTTAATGCTTCTACTTTGGTCATTGATCGCATTTTATACTCATGTTTACCACGAGCAATTTCAATCATGCGTTTTTCAATTTTATCAAAATCTTTGTCGGAAATACTGTTGTCTTCAAAGTCAATATCATAATAAAATCCTCGTTCAATACTTGGACCAATGGTAAGTTTAGCTTTTGGATATAAATCTTTAATTGCTTGTGCCATTATATGAGATGTAGAGTGCCAGAATGCTTGTTTTCCTTCTTCGTCTTTCCAAGTAAATAAGGTTAAATTACCGTTAGTGGTTAAAAGGGTAGATGTTTCAACGGTTTGTTTGTTAAATTTCGCAGAAATCACGTTTCTTGCAAATCCTTCACTAATATTTTTAGCAACATCCATAACAGTAATACTACTGTCGAACTCTCTAATACTACCGTCTGGTAAGGTAATTTGAATCATAACTTTATTGTTTTTTAATACATTTTAAATTTAGCTAATATTTTCTATATACGAACATCCTTTTTTTATTAATGTATAAAAATAATCTCGCAAAGATAACATACCTAATGCATATAACAATAAAACCAATCATATTTATTAAAGTAATCTTCTTCCTAATAATTTTCATACTATAAATTTGAATTTCGAACTAAAAAAATGAACTCTTAAAAACTAACATCTCATAAATAAAAAAAAATAAAAACAGTGTAACAAAGTACAATTATTAGCGTCTAATTGTGAAAATAATAACATCAAAAACCATGAAAAAAATAAGTTTAGCATTACTTTCATTAGTATTTATTACTGCTTGTAAAACCAGTATAAATACAAACAGTACAAACAAACAAAAGCAAACCATTGTACATATTGACTTGGTAAATGTAGTTGATGATAAAGTGAGAGTAGAAATGATTCCTATTGGTTTTACCACCGAAACCGCTATATTTAACATGCCTAAAACGGTACCTGGTACTTACTCTATTGATAATTACGGAAAATATCTTGAAGATTTTAAAGCATTTGATGTTTTAGGAAACGAACTAACTGTTAACCAAATCGATGAAAATTCTTGGAAAATTAACAATGCAAAAGCTTTAGCTAAAATATCCTATTTAGTAAACGATACTTTTGATACCGAAAATGAAGTAACCGAAAGTGTATTTTCGCCAGCAGGTACAAATATTTTAAAAAATAAAAACTTTGTATTAAATTTACATGGTTTTGTAGGGTATTTTACTACACAACAAGAGCTTCCATACGTTTTAAATATTACACATCCTGAAAATTTAATTGGCACATCTGCCCTAGTTGATCTAGACGAAGCTAACAATAAAGATTCTTTTAAATTAAACAGATATTTTGAGGTAATTGACAATCCTATTATGTATGCTGAGCCAAACAATGTTACTTTTAGCATTAACGGTATGGAAATTTCACTAAGCGTTTATTCGCCAAACAACACTGTAAAAGCTACTGATTTAAAAGGCGATATAGAAAAAATGATGCAGGCACAAAAAACATTTTTGGGCGATGTAAATGCAACTCCAAAATACAGTATTTTATTGTATTTGTCTGACGGAGAAAATGACGCTACAGGTTTTGGAGCTTTAGAGCATCATACCTCAACAACTGTTATTTTTCCTGAAAAAATGCCAACAAAAATGTTATCGAAATATCTGAAAGATGTAGTTTCTCACGAGTTTTTTCATACTTTAACTCCGTTAGAAATACACTCGGAAGAGGTTCGTTATTTTGATTACACCAACCCTAAAATGTCGAAACATTTATGGATGTATGAAGGTGTAACCGAATATTTTGCCAACCTATTTCAAGTTAATCAAGGTTTAATTGATAATAATGCTTTTTACGAGCGTATGTTAGGAAAAATAAACGGAGCAAAACGTCATAACGACAATATGTCTTTTACTAAAATGAGTGCAAATGTATTAGTTGAACCTTACAAAGCAGAATATTTAAATGTATATGAAAAAGGCGCCTTAATTGGTATGTGTATCGACATTTTAATACGAGAAAACAGTAATGGCGAAAAAGGTATTTTAGATATGATGCAAGCATTGTCTAAAAAATACGGTGCAGACAAACCTTTTAAAGACAATCAGTTATTTAGTGATATTGCTTCAATTACTTATCCTGCAATAACGGAGTTTATAAACAAACACGTTGCAGGAAACACTCCAATAAACTATACCTATTTTTTAAACAAAGTTGGCTTAAGTATACAGAGTACTGAAAATAAAACAGGTTATTTAATGAAGGATATGCAAACCCCGTATATTTCAGTAGATCAAAAAACGAAAGAAGTATACTTTTTGCCAGAAATCAACACATTTTTAACAACGTTAGGCGTACAAGGAAACGATCGATTAGTTAGTATTGATGGCATAAAATACGATCTTAAAAACATTCAGAAATTGGTAATGACCTCTTTTAACTGGAAAGATGGTAATGACATAACCATGGTTGTAAAACGTGACAATAAAAAAGTTACTTTAAAGGGAAAGATAATCACTCCAATGGGTACAAAGTATATTTTAACAGAAAACGACTTACCAGCTACCGATAAACGTGTAGTTTTAAGAAATGCATGGTTAAAAAATTAATTGCAAACCAATCACATACTATGATAAAAATATACCATAATAATAGATGTAGCAAATCTCGCTGTGCAATAATTTTTTTAGAAGAAAAAGGAACTGAGTTTGAAGTTGTGAAATATTTAGAAACTAACCCTTCTGAAAAAGAATTAAAAGAATTGCTAAAAATACTTAACCTATCGCCTATTGATTTAGTTAGAAAAGGTGAAGCTATTTGGAAGGAAAACTACAAGCACAAAACGTTAACTGATGCTGAAATTATTACTGCAATGGCAGAAAATCCAAAACTAATTGAACGCCCTATTATTAGTAATGGGAAAAAAGCAGTTATCGGAAGACCTACAGAACGCATATTAGAAGTTTTATAATACAAAAAAAAGAGAGGCAATAAATGCTTCTCTTTTTAGTTTTGTTAAAAAATTAGTGCTATTTGTTAGCACTTCTTTCTTCTTTAAGTTCTTTTAAACGTTCAATTAAAGATCCTCCTATCCAATAAGGTATTACAAATGTTGCTAAAAATATTAACAACCAAAACCCGATGGTAAAGATTCCTAAAAATGCTAAAAAACCTAAGTATTGATCAAAATCAAACATAATTTTCGAAAATTTTTGAATTCGCATCAAAGATAGTTTTAATTATTAAAATAACCAACGACAAAAATCAATTTTATTCACAAAAATATTACTTAGCTTTGTAGCGCTTAACAATTAAACTAAAATTAACATCATGCAATACAGAATAGAAAAAGATACTATTGGAGAAGTAAAAGTACCTTCAGATAAACTTTGGGGAGCGCAAACAGAACGTTCTAGAAATAATTTTAAAATTGGCGCGGTAGCATCTATGCCTTTAGAAATCATAGAAGGTTTTGCTTATTTAAAAAAAGCTGCTGCTTATACCAATTGCGACTTAGGGGCTTTACCTACCAAAAAAAGAGATTTAATTGCTCGTGTTTGTGACGAAATTTTAGCAGGAAAACACAACAATCAATTTCCGTTAGTAATTTGGCAAACAGGATCTGGCACACAATCTAACATGAATGTTAACGAAGTCATTGCACATAGAGCACATCAGCTAGCTGGTAATATAATTGGTGAAGGGGAAAAAACAATACAACCCAATGATGATGTAAACAAATCGCAATCTTCTAACGATACTTTTCCTACTGGGATGCATATTGCTGCCTACAAAAAAATTATAGAAACCACTATACCAGGTATTGAACAATTAAGAAACACGCTTCAAACAAAAGTAGAAGCCTTTAAAGATGTTGTAAAAATAGGAAGAACACATTTAATGGACGCTACACCGCTTACTTTGGGTCAAGAGTTTTCAGGTTACGTATCGCAATTAAACTACGGGCTAAAAGCACTTAACAACACTTTAGCACATTTAAGTGAGTTAGCTTTAGGCGGAACAGCAGTTGGAACTGGGTTAAATACACCTAAAGGATATGATGTTTTAGTAGCTAAATATATTGCGGAATTTACAGGAATACCTTTTATTACTGCCAAAAATAAATTTGAAGCATTAGCTGCACATGATGCCATTGTTGAAACTCATGGTGCTTTAAAACAAATAGCGGTTTCTTTAAATAAAATAGCAAATGATATTAGAATGATGGCGTCT
>CAZWNY010000005.1:48989-51149 GCA_964635575.1 uncultured Kordia sp.
GAAATTATTATTCCAGCAAATGAACCTGGCAGCTCTATTATGCCTGGCAAAGTAAATCCGACTCAAGCAGAGGCGATAACAATGGTTTGTGCGCAAGTAATGGGTAACGATGTTGCAATAACTATAGCTGGCACACAAGGACATTATGAATTAAATGTTTTTAAACCGATGATGGCGGCTAACATATTACAGTCAGCTCAATTAATAGGAGACGCCTGTAAATCGTTTGACGAAAATTGCGCACAAGGTATTGAACCTAATAACAAGCGCATTGAAGAGTTATTAAACAATTCGCTAATGTTAGTTACTGCTTTAAATACTAAGATAGGTTACTATAAAGCTGCAGAAATTGCAAATACTGCACATGAAAACGGAACAACACTTCGTACAGAAGCTGTTAGATTGGGGTATGTTACAGAGCAAGAATACGATCAATGGGTTGTGCCAAAAAATATGACAGGCTCTTTATAAAACCTTACTTTTGCAAGTATATTCTAATGCAAGGAATTAAAATGACAGGTCTTTTTTTAAGTTCTGTTCATTTTAACTTCTTGATAAAAAACGAACAAAAAAATCAAGTCATACATAAGGGAAGTTACTAAAAAAAACTGTTCGTTATTGAATTACATGCTGTTATCTTATCAAAATTTCGATTCTTCTATTTCTTAGTCCTACATATTGATTAAAGCTAAATAATTAAATTTATTTAGAAGAAATTAATTATAAACTTTTTGTTCGTCCGCCATCAACTGGTAAATTAATCCCGTTAATGTAACTTGCTGCTTCACTTGCTAAAAAAGTAATGGCATTTGCGGTTTCTTCAGGTTTTGCAAACCGACCAATAGGCACAAAACCTTTCATAATTTCTGCCATTTCAGATTCAGTAGTATTTGCTTTTTCTGCTTTTGTGTTAATAATTTGTGTTAAACGTGCGGTGTCTGTAAAACCAGGCAATACGTTGTTTACGGTAATCCCAAACTGACCTAATTCTCCTGCTAAAGTTTTACTCCAGTTTGCTACTGCATTCCGAATAGTATTGCTTACGCCTAAACCAGGTATTGGTTCTTTTATAGATGTGGATATTACATTTAAAACTCTACCATATTTTTCTTGTTTCATAAATGGCAAACATGCTTGTACTAAAATTTGATTACATATAATGTGCATGCTAAATGCGTTGGTAAATTCTTCTAAATTTGCTTGATGTAACAATCCTCCTTTTGGTCCACCTGTGTTGTTTATTAAAATATGAAAACCTTGTTTTTCAGAGATATAGTTAATTAATTTTTCTTTTAAATGGGTTGGATTGGTGAAATCTGCCACAATATAATCATGTTTTCTTTGTTGTGGTAATTCTGCTAAAACAGTTTTTAGTTTTTCTTCATTACGTGATAATAAGGTTACATGAACGCCTTCATTTGCTAGTGCAATTGCGGTAGCTTTTCCGATTCCTTGTGTGCTTCCGCAAACTAATGCGTGTTTGTTGTTTAAGTTTAAATTCATGTTTTTTTTGTTTTTGTTTTAAATGATTTAAAAACCATTTTAATGCGTTTAATCGTTCTTTTTTTTTGACGCTAGCTATTATTTAGTCTTTCGAATATTTTCTATCCAAAATATTTTTTGTTTAGCTCGTTAACAAATTTATTTATAACCATTGTTGTTTTTACAGACATAAAGATACGTTAAAAAAAAGAAGTGACGGATAAAAAAATAAAAAGTAGCATTTTAAATTATTTTTTTTTTAACTAGTAATACTATTCTTTTATTTTAAAAGGGTACAAAAAAAACCCGCAACAATATATTGCGAGTTTTCATCCTTATTATTTTAAAACTTTAAGCGTTTTCCTTCTTAATTAAGTTAAGTGCTGAACCTTCGTTGTACCATTCAATTTGACTTTGGTTGTACGTATGGTTTACAGTAATTACGTTTTTACTTCCGTCTGCATGCACTAATTCTATTTTTAATGGTTTACCTGGTGTAAATTCATTTAAATTTAAAAAATTAAAGGTATCATCTTCTTGAATTAAATCATAATCTGCTTCATTGGCAAACGTTAACCCTAACATTCCTTGTTTTTTTAGATTGGTTTCATGTATTCTTGCAAAAGATTTTACAATTACGGCTACAACACCTAAATGACGTGGCTCCATTGCAGCATG
>CAZWNY010000005.1:51187-53420 GCA_964635575.1 uncultured Kordia sp.
ATGATCACCAACTACAATTGTTTTTATTCCTGCTGCTTTGTATGCTCTTGCTGTTTTTGGCACTGCATCAAATTCTCCATTTAACTGACTTTTTACAAAATTTGTTTTCATACTAAATGCATTTACAGCTCCAATTAAACAGTTATTGGAAATGTTATCTAAATGTCCACGATAACGTAACCAAGGTCCTGCCATTGAAATATGATCTGTAGTACATTTTCCGTGTGCTTTTATTAATAATTTAGCACCTGTAATGTCATTACCAATTGGCGTAAATGGTATTAATAATTGTAATCTTTCCGAATCTGGACTTACGACTACGTTTATTCCGCTACCATCATCAATTGGCGCTAAATAACCTGCATCTTCTACTTCAAATCCTTTTATTGGCAACTCCCAACCTTTTGGTTCTTCTAATAAAACTTCTTCTCCGTTTTTATTAATTAGTTTATCGGTTAACGGATTAAAGTCTAAACGACCAGAAATTGCAATTGCTGCTACCATTTCTGGAGAAGCTACAAAGGCATGTGTGTTTGGGTTTCCGTCTGCTCTTTTAGAAAAGTTTCGATTAAATGAGTGAATAATTGTATTTTTAGGTTGTCCTTCTGCTCCTTCTCTTGCCCATTGCCCAATACAAGGTCCGCAAGCGTTGGTAAATATTTTAGCGTTTAATTTCCTGAATACATCTAAAATACCATCTCTATCAGCTGTATAGCGTACTTGTTCAGAACCTGGGTTTATACCAAATTCTGCTTTGGTTACCAAACCTTTATCGATAGCTTGTTGTGCTATAGATGCTGATCTCGATAAATCTTCATAAGAGGAGTTTGTACAGGAACCTATTAAACCCCATTCTACTTTTAATGGCCATTCATTTTTTATTGCTTTTTCGGTCATTGACCCTACTTCAGTAGCTAAATCTGGTGTAAATGGTCCATTAATATGTGGTTTTAATGTTGTTAAATTAATTTCTATAACTTTATCAAAGTATTGAGAAGGGTTTGCGTAAATTTCGGGATCACCTGTTAAGTGTTCTTTAATTTCGTTTGCTGCATCGGCAACATCATTACGGTCTGTGGCTCTTAAATAACGTTCCATAGATTCGTCATAACCAAAGGTAGAAGTTGTTGCTCCAACTTCTGCTCCCATATTACAAATTGTTCCTTTACCAGTACAAGACATTGATGTTGCTCCGTCTCCAAAATACTCAATAATTGCGTCTGTACCTCCTTTAGCGGTTAAAATACCTGCTACTTTTAAAATTACATCTTTTGGAGCTGTCCATCCTGATAATTTACCTGTTAGTTTTACTCCTATTAGTTTTGGAAATTTCAACTCCCATGGCATTCCCGCCATAACATCTACTGCGTCTGCTCCTCCAACGCCAATAGCAACCATTCCTAGTCCACCTGCGTTAACAGTGTGAGAATCGGTACCAATCATCATTCCTCCAGGGAATGCGTAATTTTCTAATACTACTTGATGAATAATTCCTGCTCCTGGTTTCCAAAAACCAATACCGTATTTATTTGAAACGGATTCTAAGAAATTAAATACTTCATTTGAGTTATTTAATGCAGCTTGTAAATCTTTGTCTGCTCCTATTTTCGCTTGTATTAAGTGATCGCAATGTACTGTTGTTGGCACTGCTACTTGTTTTTTTCCTGCTTGCATAAATTGCAACAATGCCATTTGCGCTGTTGCATCTTGACATGCTATTCGGTCTGGTGCAAAATCTACATAATCCTTGCCTCTTGCAAATGCTTTACTTGCTTTACCATCCCAAAGATGTGTGTATAAAATCTTTTCTGCTAAAGTTAAGGGTTTACCTGTTAATTTTCTGGCAGTGGCTACACGTTCTTCAAATTTACCGTAAACTTCTTTTATCATATTAATATCAAAAGCCATATTTATCTATATTAAATTTAATTAGTAATTTCCTAGGTTTTGCAAATTTACAAAAAATACATCTTTTTAACTATTATTCAAGCAATAAAGCTATTTAGTCTTTATATTTTTAAGAAAACCTTAATTTTTTTACACTACTGATAACAAAAAAATACTTTAAAGTATTTAAAAATGATAAAACCTTAAATACCCAAGTTATCTTAAAACTTCTTATTTCTATTTGACTTTCTAAAAAAAACCTAACTTTGTTTGTCTAAAACGATATCTTCAGTTGGCAGTAACTCAGAAAATGAAGAAAACACAAGAACTAAATACAACAAATAAT